>JADZAK010000056.1 GCA_020852595.1 Rhodospirillaceae bacterium | reverse complement strand
TCCAGCACCTCGGCCGCGCGCGGGCCGGCGGCGGGGCCGAAGCCCTTGTCGCGTTGCTGATGGCCGCAAAACGCATCGGCCACGGCGCGGTCGAGCGGATGCTCCGGTTCGGCGGCGATCAAGCCGTCGAACGTCAGCATGCTCAATAAAGAAACCTTCTGCGCCGCGAGCAGGGCGACAAACGCATCCAGCCAGCGCGCCGAGGTCAGATCGAACAAGGCCGACGCGGTGACGAGGTCCGTGCCCTTGGGCCAACAGGCCGGTGTCGCGGCGAGGTCGCAGACATGCGTGCGGATATAAAGCTCACGCCCGCCTTTACGCAGCATCAGGCCGCCGTCATAGGCTTTCACGTCGCTGCCCCAGCGCGCGAGTTGCTGATAGGCCGCCGACAGATTGTCGGCGTCGCTGTCGACCAGAGTCCAGAACTGGCGGCGCGGCAACAGATCCACCAGCGCCCTGACGGAAGCGCCGGTCCCCGCGCCGATGTCGCAGACATCGATGCTGTCCTTGTCCTCGAAGGCGCGCCCGCACGCCGTAAGAACCTGGCGATTGCGCGCCGTAAGATCGGCGGGCTCGCGCAGAGCCAACCATTCCGGCGAGAAGCCGCTCATGCCGCGGCCTCCAAGGTCAGGTTCAGCGCGTTTGCAACGGCATGGGCGGTGTCGCTCCATTGCGGCAGCGCCTGTCCGTGACGCCAAGCGGCGTCCGCCAGCTTTGCGCGCAGCGCGCAGTCGTTCAGCATCCGCCGCAACGTACCGGCAAAGGCGCGCACATCGTCGGGCGGCGTCAGAAGGCCGGCGTCTTTCGGCACGGTTTCGGTCACCGCCCCGGCGGCGCAGGCGGCGACGGGTAGGCCATGAGCAAGGGCTTCGGCGAACACCATGCCGTAACCTTCATAACGCGAAGCCAACGCGAAGATGTCCGCACGGCCATAGGCGCCGCGCAACGCATCGCCGTTCATCTCGCCGGCCAAGGTGACGCGCCGGCCCAGATCGTGATGTTCAATGAGTTTGCGCAGCAGCGCCGTGGTCGCGAGATCGCGCTCCCTGCTGCCGACGATCTCGCTTTTCCACGGAAGATCCGCGACCTCCGCCAGCGCCGCGATCAGCACGTCGTGACCCTTGCGCGGCGTCAGTGTGCCGACGGTGAGAATGAGCGGAACGTCTCCGGCGCCCTGCGCGCGGGCCGCGCGCTCCGTTCCGGGCAAGGCGATGTGAATTTTGTTTTGGGGAACGCCGAAGTCCTGCGTGAGCGTTTGCGCGGTCGCCGGGCTTGTCACCACCACGCGCTGCGCAAATGTCAGCGCGGCGCGCTCGGTCTTTTCGAAATGCGCGGCTTCAGCGGACGCAATGCCGCTTTCGCGCGCCAGCGGATGATGCACCAGCGCGACGATGCGCACATTCAATCCATCGAGGACGGACGTGGGCAACGCCCCGTAGGCAAGGCCGTCGATCAAAACGGTGGCGCGCGGCGGCAGCGCTTCCAGGCTGGCGCGGACGGCCTTGAGGTCTTCTTCGCTGGGATACGGGAACGCGCCCGGCCAGGACAGGCGCCGCGGCGTCCACCCGGCGCCCGGCAGCGCGTCCATCAGCCGGCGCGCGTAGACATATCCGCCCGTGAGGGTCTCTGGGTCGCCGGGTATGGCGAACCAGACCTCAGGCATGAACCGCCTGGGAAGATAAGTCGGCTTCAAAGCCGGCGCGCGCCGCATGGGATTCATGCAGCATGATCCTCAGGCGCTTGAGCCCCGCGGCCGAGGGGCCCAGGCGGCCCGCATTGATGGCGTCCTGCACCCGCAGGAACACCCACCGCGCCACGGCTTCGGTCGTCGAACGGCGGCCCTTGAAGTCGGGGTGTTCGTCGAGGTTGCTGAAATTGAGCGACGACAGGATCTGCTTCACCGTGTCCGTCGCAAGGCCGATGTCCACCACGATGTCGTATTCATCGAGTTTCTCGCGCATGAAACAGACGTCGATCACATAGGTCGCGCCGTGCAGCTTCTGGGCCGGGCCAAAAACCTCGCCCGGGATGCTATGGGCGATCATCACATGATCGCGGACTTCAACGAAGTACATGGATTTTCCTTTAGTAACGCAGGACTGTCATGAGGTCTGAGCTATCACCGCTCAGCACGGCGGGCAATCGCTTTGGCGCGTCGTCGAACGGGATCTCGCCCGTGATAAGGGTGTCGTATTTTTCGTCCCGCAGAAGATCGAGGGCGCGCGCCATCCGCTCCGCATGGCTGACGCTGCCGCGATGGCTTGGCGCGACGCTGCCCACTTGCGAGGAAACGATCTGCAAGCGCTGCGCGTGAAAGGCGGCGCCGAGCGGGAGGGTGACCTTGCGCGCGCCGTACCAGCTCGCTTCCACGATCTTCGCTTCGAAGGCGGCGCATTCCAGGGCGCGCAGCAGGCCATCCTCGGTTGCGCTGGTGTGGATCACCACATCCTGGTTCGTCGGCGCTGTTGCCGGCAAGGAGAAACCTGCGCCCATTTTTTGCGCAACGTCGGCGCGTGTCGCCAGCACATCGACAACCGTGACCTTCGTGTCCGGCACAAGAGCCGCGACCGCCGCCGTCAGAAGGCCCAGCACGCCGCCGCCGACGATCAGCACTTTCTGCCCCGGGGTCAGCTGCGCATCCCAGGTGATATTCAGTGCGGTTTCCATATTGGCCGCGAGGCAGGCGCGCTTCGGCGGCAGGCCCTTGGGCAGCGGCCGCACGAAAGACAGCGGCACGCGCGCGGTGCGCTGGTGCGGGTGTAGCACGAACGCAGTCTCGCCCTTCAACTCCGCCGGGCCTTCCACGATCCGTCCCACCAGCGCGTAGCCGTATTTGACCGGGAAGGGGAAATCGCCTTCCTGCAGGGGGCAGCGCATGCGCAGATGCTCGCTGGGGGGGACCCGGCCGTGCAGCACCAGGGTTTCGGTCCCGCGGCTGATTCCGGAGTAAAGCGCCTCAAGGGTCACGTCGCCCGCAGCCGGGAGTTCGACCGTCCGGCGCTCGACCCGGCCCGGGGCCGTGTACCAAAGGGCATCGCTATGAGACATGGGCACCGCTCCTCGAAGGGCCCCGAAGCTAAGGGTTCAGGCGCGCAAGTAACAGGTGTAAAAAAATCCAGGGCTCACCGGGCCATTGCTGGTTGCCGGGCGTTCTGTCACAAAAAACCCCAGTAGCTGTTCAGCCCGGCGCAGGGCTTTTACCTTTTCGCTGATGATCCCACCGAAGAAGTTATCGCGATTGTTTTGGGCGGCCCTCCTCGTGACGACGATGCTGTCGGGCCCGGTCTTTGCCGCCGAGGCGCCGCCGGCCGAGATCACGTCGGCCGAGGGCCCGATCGCCTACACGGTCGCTATCGAAGGCGCGCCCGGCGGCGGGGTTGAATCGCTCTTGAAGGAATCCTCGCAACTCGTCCGCTTACGTAGTAGTCCGCCGATGACTCTCGCGGCCCTCGGCCAGCGCATCATGCGCGATGAGCAGCGCTTCCGGGCGGCTTTGGAGTCCGAAGGCTACTATGCGGCCACGGTCATCACGTCGACGAAGGACGAGAAGGGGCGTGTGGCCGTTACGGTCACGGTCGATCCCGGTCCGCGCTACGCGGTGACCTCGGTCGTTTTCGACCTCGCGCGCGAAGAGCCCGGGACCGTCGCGCTCATCAAGCCCGAGGACTACGAAACGCCGCTGAAGGATATTGTCGGCCGGCCCGCGCGCGCCGCCGACGTCATCCTGGCCGAAGACACGGCGCTCGATCTCCTTCGCGCGAAAGGCTTTCCGTTCGCCAAACGCGGCGACCGTCAGCTGGACGTGGACCACGCGGCGCACACGGTCGCGGTCAATCTGCCGGTGGAGTTGGGACATCAGGCGTTTTTTGGCGCGACGCATTTCTCGGGCCTCGAGAGCGTCAACGAATCCCACATGCAACGCCTCGTGCCTTGGCCGGCGGGCGATATCTTCAGCCTCAAGGCGCTCGACGCATTCCGCCAAGATTTGATTCTCGCGTCTCTCTTCACCTCCGTGCGCGTCGAACCCGCCGATATGAGCGTGCCGGAGAACGGCTCGCCCTTGGATGTGAATGTCGTTGTCGCCGAAGGGCCGCAGCGCTCCATCGGGACGGGTGTGACGTACGCGCGCGACAAAGGCATCGGCGGGTCGGCCTATTGGCGTCACCGCAATCTCTTCGGCAACGGCGAGCGGTTCGAAGCCAATCTCGACGGCAACAAGCTCGACCAGACCGCCGAACTCTCACTCGATAAACCGGGTTTCCTCGACCGCCGGAACATATTGAAGCTTGGCGCGACGGGCCATCATGAAGACACTGAAGCCTTCACCGAATACAGCGGCGCCCTGCGCGGCGCTGTCGAACGCAAGCTGAACGATCTCTGGCGCGTCGCGGGCGGCGCGACGTTCGAATTCGCCGCGCTCACCGAGGACGGCGTCGAGCGCAATTCCTACCTCGTGGGCCTCCCCGTGGGCGTCTCGCGCGCCGTGGACGAGCGCCTCGTGGTCGAAATGACACGCGGCTGGCGTCTGCGCACCAATATCACGCCTTATGTCGGCCGTTACGCCGGCACGGTGACCTTCGCGCATCTGGAAACCGAGGTGGACGGCTACTGGCCGATGTTGCGCGGTGATCGCCTGATCCTCGCGGGGCGGGTCAAAGTCGGCAGCCTGCTCGGCGAGCGCACCGACGATATTCCGGCCAATAAACGCTTCTATGCCGGCGGCGGCGGGTCCATCCGCGGGTTCGGCTATCAGCTCGTCGGCCCGCTCGACGCCGATAACGCACCGATGGGCGGGCGCGGGCTGATTGAAACCAGCGCCGAGGCGCGGATCCGCATCACCGACACCATCGGCGTCGTACCGTTTGTCGACGCGGGCATGGTCTCGCGCGGCGGCCTTCCGGGCGGCGACGGCGATATCCGCGTCGGCGCCGGGATCGGCGCGCGCTACTACACCGGCGCGGGCCCCTTGCGCGTCGACTTCGCGATGCCGCTGAACCGGCGAAACGGTGTCGACAAGTCCTGGCAGTTCTACGTCAGCTTCGGGCAGGCCTTCTGATGCGTATGAAGGTTATCGCCGCGGTCCTGATCGTCCTCGCTTTGCTGGGTGCGGGCGCCGGGCTCCTTGTCTCCGCGCCCGGCGGCCAACGTTTCCTCACGGATCGCATCACGCGGGCCCTTGGCGGAGGCGATCAGACGATCACCGTGAAGGAAGTGGGCGGCGAATGGCCGTTCCACATCATCTGGACAGGCATCGCCGTCAGCGACCGCGAAGGCGTCTGGCTGACGCTTGATCGCCTGGAGCTGCGTTTACGGCCGGGAGCGCTCCTCACCGGCGGTGCCGAGATCGACAGCGCTGTCGCCGGTACGGCGCATATGCTGCGTCAACCGGCCGGCACGCCCAACCGTGCGCCGTCGCCGCCGCCCACGGTTGACGCAATCGCGCGTGCGCTCAAGGGAATCACCGTGCGCGAGGCGCGCGTGGGCATTCTCCTTCTCGATCCCCCGGTGATGGGCCGCCAGGTCGACGCGACTCTCACCGCCAGCCTTCAAGACGATCCTGCCAGCAAGCTGCATACACTCTCGCTCGACGGCCGCCTGCGCAGCGAGCCGGGTTCGATCGCGCTCAAGTTCGCCGCCGGCCGCAATGCCGCGGTCGTTCAGGTGAATGCCGCGGCGGAGACCGTCACCGCCGCCGGCGCCATCACCATCAATAACCGTAGCAACGCACTCTCGGGCGCGTTGAAATTGAACTGCCGCGGTGAAACGGTTTGTTTTGCCTGGCCCAGCGGCCGGATCGGCGCGGTCACCGCCGACCTTGCGCTGGCGGGGACGCTGCAATCCCCTGAAGGCCGGATCGATTTCCGCGCGCAAGATCTCGCCTTCGACGCGCGCAAACTCACGGCCCTGGAAGGCCAAATCAGCGCGCGCCCCAAGGCCGAAGCGCCGCAAGGTGTCATCGCCATCACCGGCGCGGGTACGGCGACGGGCGTGCCGGAAGCTTTGCCGGAAGGCCGCCCGCTCGTGGGCGAGGCGGGCAAATGGTCCTTCGGCCTTTCGCGTTCACCTGACGGCACGCTTGTGCTCGACGCCGCCGCCCTGGAAACGGGAGATGCGAGCGCGCAGATCGCCGGGCTCGGTCTCACGCCCAAGCTGACTCCGGCAACTCTCAAACTTTCTCTGAAAGGCGGCGGGCGTTTCCTCGGGTTGAGCGATTCCGTGTCGCGGACCGACGCCAGCTTGCGCGTCGATCGGTTGGACGAAGGCGGCGTGGGCGCCGGACATCTTTCGCTCGTCCTGACGGGACTTCCGCCCGCCGCCGGCATCCGGCCGCTGCTGCAAGATCATCTCAACCTCGAAGCCGACATCGCGCTCGGGGCCGGCCAAGTGAGTTTCACCAATATCGCGGCGCGCTCCGGCGGTGCGGCAATCCGCGGCGCCAGCGCCTGGGCGCGCGCACCGCGCTTCGATCACACGAGCTCGGCGCTCACCGTCATCCTTCCCCCCGGGGCCACGATCCTGCCTGAACCCACGCAGGCCGACGTGACTCTCAAGGGGCCGCTTGCCACCCTTCACGCGGAGATCTCCGCCACGGCGCCCGTGATCCTCCTGTCCCGCGCCCCCGTGCGCGATGCGGTCGTTGCGGTGGCGCTCGACCGGACACCGGCGGGCTTCGCCGCGGCCCTCGACGGAAACGGTCAGTGGATCGACGGCCCGCTCGCCTTCTCGGCCAAAGTGTCTCAAACCGAAGCCGGGATTATCGACGTCGCCGGGATCACCTGGAAAAGCCCGGCCACGGACCTTTCAGGCGGTCTTCAAATCGCGACCGAGACGGGACACCTGACGGGTGGTCTCAACGGCCCCGTCAGCGATCTCGTGCCGCTTACCACCGCTTTCGGCGCCGCGTCCGCCGGCAGCGCCGATGTCACCGCGGCCTTCAGCGCCGCCAAGGACCAGCGCCTCGATGTGACCCTGGCCGGCCACAAGGTCGAAAATGCGGCGCTGGTCGCCGAGACTCTCAGTTTCACGGGACGTTTCGACGACCTCTTTGGGGATGTAAGGATTTCAACCCGTGCGACGGCCACGGGCGCGCGGCTGTTCGACCGCCCGCTTGCCGCTTTCAACACGCGCGCCGACGGCGATCTGAATGCGCTCAAAGTCGTCGCCGAGGCCAGGGGCGCCGGCGATACGCCGTTCGCGCTGACATCGGCCACGGACATCGCCTTCGGCGCGTCCACGACCATCGCCTTCCAGCGCCTCGCGGGTCAGGACGGTGATCTCAAAGTCGCGCTCCTGGCGCCCACGCAGCTCACCGTGAGCGCCGACGCCATGACCCTCGCGCCGACGCGTGTATCGGTCAACGATGGCGAACTGCAAGCCGGCTTCACCTGGAACAAGGTCACGGACATCTTCGAGGGCGCGTTCCACGCGCAGAAGGTTTCGCTGCCCGCCTTCACGGCGATCCCCGGCCAGACCACATCCATGATCGTGAGCGGCGATGTGACGCTTGCCGGCCCGATGAACGCCGTGAACGGCGCGGCCAATCTCACCGGCACGCTTCCCGGCACGAAAGATCAGCCGCCCCTCGCGCTTTCGGCCGTCCTCGCGCTCAACAATGGGCGGGCCAGGGTGAATGCGACGGCCGGCGGGCTTTCCAGGGAGCCGGCCTTCCTGACCGCGGATGTGCCCGCGCGGCTCGACCTCGCGGCGGCGCGTTTCGCGCTGATCACGACCGAGCCCGTGAGCGGGACGTTGAAGTGGGCAGGAAGTCTGACGCCGCTTTGGCGGCTCATCCCGTCCGATGTGAACGTTCTCGCCGGCGATGTGACGATCGACGCTTCGCTGTCGGGCACACTGGACGCTCCCGTGCTCGCAGGCGCCTTCAACCTCACCAACGGCACGTATGAGAGCCTGGTCGGCGGCACCGCCTTGCGCAACATCGAAGCCGCGATCGGCGGCGACGAAAGGGGCGGCTTCACGCTCTTCATGAAGGCGCAGGACATGAACGACGGCAACGTCACGCTGTCGGGCCGTATCGCCAACGACGAGAAACTCACCGCCGACATCACGGCCGACATGTCGCGCCTCGATGTTCTGCACCGCGACGATGTGATCGCCGCCGCCACCGGCAAAATCACCTATACCGGTCCCTTCGCCGCCGGCCAATTCAAAGGCAATGTCCAGATGGTGAATTCGCTCGTGCGGCTTGGCGGCAGTTATATGCCCGACATCCCGCTGCTGCGCGCGCTGCCCGGGTTCGAGCCGGTGCGCAACGACGGCATGTTCGCCGGGATCACCCTCGACATCGGGGTCACGACCTCGAATCCCATGCGCATCGAGGGCCAGGGACTCGATTCCCTCTGGCGCGGCCAGATGAATGTCGTCGGCTCTCTCTCGGTCCCGGACGTGCGTGGTACGCTCACCCTTGATCGCGGCTCGTTCTCGTTCCTCGGCCAGTCGTTCACCTTGGATAGCGGCACGGTCACCTTCACCGGCGGCGGCACCATCGATCCACAGCTCAATATCGTCGCCGTGCGCGAAGCTTCCGACATTACCGCGACCGTGAACATCACAGGCCGCGCCCGCGCGCCCGCGGTTCAGCTCACGTCCCGCCCCGCCTTGCCGCGCGACGAAATCCTCGCCCGCCTTCTGTTCCGCAAAGGCACCGGCGAGCTCGGCCCCATCGAGTCCATTCAGCTCGCGAGCGCGGCGTCCGACCTTGCGGGCATTTCAAACGGCGGCATCAACGGCGTTCTTCGCCGCACATTGGGTGTCGACGTCAGCGCCGGAGCCGAAGGCAATTCAGTCATGGTGGGCCGCCAGATCGGCCGCAATCTCTATGTCAGCGTGGGGCAGAGCCTGACCGAACAGGAACGCGAGATTGTCGTGGAATGGCGGCTCTCGCGCTCATTCTCGCTGAAGTCCACGACCAGCGACGTTACGGGCGCCGATATCGGCGTGTTCTGGCGGAAGGATTATTAGTCGCGCGGCCAGGAAAAGCGGAAACCGGTTTTCCGCCCGGCCGCGCGACAAATAAATAGACTAGTGAGAAGGCCGCAGGATGCGGCCCTTTTCGGTGATCAGCACAATGGTCAGCACGGCGATCCCGCTTCCGAAGTAGCCCAATGTCAGCGGCACGGTCGTGCCGTCGAACTGTTGTCCGATGGCGAAGCCGACCAGCGCCGCGCCGATGGTCGAGCAGAACCCCTGCACCGAGGACGCCGTTCCCGCGATATGCCCCATCGGCTCCATGGCCAGGGCGCCGAAGTTCGGTCCCATCAGGCCGAAGCAAAACATCATGCCGCCTTGCAGCACCGCGAACGTCCACAGGGTCTCATAACCGAACCATGACACCGCGGCATGCGCGCCGGTGAAGAACAGGTAACCCAGGATCGCGGTGTGGGACACGACGCGCATCCCTAGGCGCTCAACGATGCGCGCGTTGAGCAATGAGGCGATCGCGAGCGAGATGGCGGTCCCCGCGAAGATGATCGGGAAAAGTTTCGCCGCGTTCAGCGGTCCGGCGAACACCTGCTGCGCCGAATTGATGAAGCCGAGCAATCCGCCGAACGCGAGGCTCATCGCCGCCATGTAGCCCACGGACTGCCGCGTCTTCAAGGTCAGGCGGAACGCGCTGCCGATGGCCGCGATCGAGAACGGCCGGGTGTCTTCCGGATGCAACGTCTCGGGCAGGCGCGATATCGACCAGATCAACAATATGCCGCCGAAGATCGCGAGCAGGCCGAAGATCCAGCGCCACGGCGCGATCAGCAGGATCGCGGTCCCCACGGACGGCGCGATCACCGGAATGGCCAGGAAGACGATGAACACCAGCGACATCACCCGCGCCATTTGGCGGCCGGCGAACCTGTCGCGCACGATGGACACCGCCAGCACGCGCGTCGCGCCTGCACCCAAACCCTGCCCGACGCGCGCGACGATCAGGCTTTCGAAGGAATAGGCGAAGGTCGCGAGGATGCCGAACAGGGTGTAGATCACGAGACCGGTCAGAAGGATCGGCTTGCGCCCGAACCGGTCCGAGAGCGGGCCATACAGAATTTGCCCCACGCCGAAGCTCAGCATGAAAGCGGTGATGATCCACTGACGGTCGTTTTCGGTCGGAATCCCGACCGCGTCGCCGATGACCGGCAGCGCCGGCAGCATGATGTCGATGGCCAGCGCATTCGCGCCCATCAGGGCGGCGATCAGCGCCACGAACTCCCGGAAACCGAGTTCCGGGCCGAGCAGCGGACGAGAGGGGGCGGACGACGTCATTGGGACCACAACGCGCGAAGGGGCGAGGGTGATACCCTAACTTCCGCCGCGTCGAAAGCGGCTATTCCGGTCTTACAACATGGCAAAAGCCGTTTTATCGCAGCGGGCCAAACTGCGGCGGCGGCGCGCGGTGCCTGCTCGCGGCCTCATAAGCGCCGGCGGCTTTCAGAACGGCAGCCTCTTCCCCGGGGCCGGCCCAAAACAGCAAGCTCACCGGCATCGGGTGATTGAGCAGGCCCTTTTCCGTACCCGTGACCAGGCTGTAGCTCTTTTTGTCCGCGCTCAGCACGTAACGCGCGTCATAGACAATTTGGTTGTAGCCGGCCGGCACCGCGATCTCCGGCCCGCCCATGGTGTCGGTCAGCCACGGCCCCGCCGCGGCGCGTCCGTCGATCACCGGCTCACGGTCCGTGCCGATCTTCCACTGCGGCACGCCCATGTTGGGATGCACCAGGACATCGAGCTTGTTCTCGCGCATGACCTTGGTGACGATCATCCGGATCACAGTCTGCATTTTCATCCGGTCGATGCCTTGCGTCGCGCGCAGGTCCTGCGGGTTGCGCGTGGCCGCATTGCGCGAACCGGCGGCAATGTCTTCGGCGCGCCATTTGGAGTTGGCGGCGTAGTCCGCCCAGGTCTTGATCTTGGCGTCGCCGCGTTCGGCCAGGTAACGCGCCATCATGAAGGCGTCGCGTTCGGTGTTGTCGAGGTTTGCGGTCAGGCGGCGCAAATTCAGCTTCGGCGACAACGGCGCCTTACGGAGTGAAAGCGCGACAAGATAGTCGCGCGTGCGTACGTCGTAGCCCGGCACCGCGAACTCCGGCGTATCGCCGTCCATCTGATGGAAATATTCCGGCACGTTGACCGGCAGAACTTCGGCCAGCGCGTCCTGGAACGTGTACGTCATGTTCGGCACGCCGGTATCGTCCGGCCATTTCGGATCGACGGATTCCACGATCTGTGCGCCCAGCTTGCCCTGCAGCACGGCCTTCACTTCCGCATCGATCAGGTCCGTGATCGCGCCGTCGTTGGCGGCATGCTTCACCATATATTCGCGCACGATGCCGATGCGCATGCCGGCAAGCGGTTTCGCGCCGTTCGGGCTTGTGAAGCTCGCGTAGGATGCGCTGGGCTTTAAAGCCGCCGGAAGCGCGGTGAACATGTCGCGCGGATCGTACGAACGCCCGTCCTCCTCCTTCATCGCGTCGACAACCCGTGCGGCGTCGCCCAGCGTGCGGCAGATCGCGCCCGGGCGGTGATTGATATGCTGCGCCGTCGCGGTGCCGTCTTCCGACGTGAGGCCCTTGGTCGTCACGAAACTCACAGCCGCGTTCTGTCCCGCCGGCTCGCGGCAGGATCCGCTGGTGGTTTCGCAGATCGAGCAGGTCGCAAGGTTCGCCGCCACCGACGCGCCCGCGCCGCCGCTCGACGGTCCCGCCGAGCGCTCGGTGTCATAGGGATTGCACACATGCCCGGCCCAGGAACTGCGGATGCTTCCGCCGCCGCCCAAGAAGGTCCGTTTCGGCGTTTCGGGGCCGCTGGCAAGATGCGTGACCTCGGCGGCGATGCTCACCCCAAAGACGATCGCGCCCTTTTCGCGCACCTGACGCACGACGGTGGAATCGCGGGGCGCGGCATCCATGGCGTAGGCCACGTCATTGCCGCCGGTGGACCGCATGTCCTTGACGTCGTACCAGTCCTTCACGGTCACGACGGTGCAGTAGAGCGGCAGTTTCGCGAGATCCGGCTTACGCCCGTATTGCGCATCCAGTTCGGCGGCGCGCTCCAGCGCGTCGGGGTAATTGCGGAAGGCGTCGCATTGCGCGGGGCAATGCGCGGGGTTCGCGCCTTTGCTTGGGGCCGTGTCGCAGGCCGCTTTGCACGCCACCGACCGCTCGCCGCGGATGTTCAAGGTCTCCAGCGCATTGACCGCGCCGGCGTCCTTGCGGCCGACCACCATTCCATATTGTTGCTGCACGCCGGGATCCGAGGCCGTGTTTTCCATGCGTCCGAAATCGAGCGGCGGTCCCTCATATTGGTCCAGGTCCGGCAGATAGCTCGATGCGGCTTTCGTCTGTGCTGGAAACTTCAGCGGCGTTCCGGCGCGGACCGCTCCGGCGCCGGTACGTACGGCCTTTCCGTCCGGGGTCACCAAATTAGTGCAGATGCCGTTATAGGCTTTCGCCCGCGCGATGTAGGCCTTCACCACGTCCCGGCATGTCGCCGCGCCGGATTGGATGGCGCCTTGAATGCCTTCGATGGTCGTTTCTTCAATGCGAAAAGAGTCTGCCGCCCCTGCGGGCGCGGTCAGCGCGCCCGCCAGCAACAGAATGCCAAGCGATGCGCGCAGCCCCATGGCGTCCCCCGGACGTTAGAACGTCGCGATCGGATTGACCGGCGACCCCGTGCCGTTCTCGATGCGCAGCGGCGCGATGGTCACCATGAATTCCCAGCGCTTGCGTTGCGCGGCGGCGGCCGCCAGAGCATCGAGATTGGTGTTGTCGATCAGCGGCATGCCCAGGATCACCAGCACGAAATTGTGCACCGGCAGATAATCGTCGGGATTGACGATGGTCTTCGGGATCGGGGTCGCATCCACCGCGTACTCCGTGCCCATCAGCGCGATCTCGCGCGCGCGCAGCCACGGCAGGACTTCGGGCGCGAGGCCCGGCATCTGTTCATTGACGTTCCATGGGCCGGTCTTTGCCCGGCGGGCCCAGCGGCCCGTGCGCACGAAGATCGCGTCGCCCGCGCCGATCTTTACACCGGCCATCTTCTCCCAGGCCTCGATGTCGGCCACCCCGATGCGCACACCCGGTTCCAGATAGTCCACGCCCTTCAAGCGCGGGATATCGATGAGGATGCCGCGCGTCATCACCCCGTCCTGCGCCGTGGTGATGGCGCCGCGCTCGGCGCCCTTGGCCTCGGTCACGAATTGATCGCGATCGAAGCCGTTGTACATCTTGCCGCCGATGAAGTGGTGGCCCAGCGCGTCCATATGGGTGTGGGCGCTGCCGTGGAAATTGATGGTGAACCGGTCGCTCGACGCCGCCGGGCGGATCGGGTTCATGGTGCGCTCGAAAGGCGAGCTGTTATCGACCGATTTCTCGGTATCGAGATTGCGCGACAGGGAGACGGTCACGCCGTCCTTCACCAGCGCGGCGGCCTGCTTGCGCTTTTCGGGCGTGATCAGGTTGAGGGTGCCTTTCTGATCTTCCTTGCCCCAGCGGCCCCAGTTGGACAGCTCGGTTTTCCATTTATCGAATTGGGCCTGTGTAACATCGGGCGTGTCCGCGCCAATCGCGGGCCCCGTTAAGATCGGTTGGGCCGCCATCAGCATCCCCGTGATCGCCGCAACTCCGAATGCCTTGCGCATTTTCAGTCCCCTCCACCGGTGGCCCGTGACGGGGGGTAGCATAGGATAGCGGCGGCTCTGGAATGAACCGAAAAGTCGGGTGATGACCATGCGCATTTTGCTTTTCGCCGTTACGATCGCTCTGGCCGCTCCCGTATGCGCCGCCGCGCAGAGCGTCCGCCCGGGTATCAACGACACCTATCTGAGTCCGGATATAAATCCGGAGGCGCAGAACAAAGGTTTCACCTCCGAGAACCGCGAGACCTTCGCCAATCGCATGGAGGTCGCCGCCGCCATCGGGCTGAAGCCCGGCATGGCCATCGCGGATGTCGGCGCGGGCACCGGCATCTATGAGCCGGTCTTCTCCAAAGCGGTTGGAGTCTCGGGCAAGGTCTATGCGGTCGATATCTCGAAGCCGCTTCTCGCCTTCATCGACAAATCCATGAAAGAGGCGGGCATCACGAATGTCACGACGGTGGTCGGAAGCGACAAGACCATCAACTTACCGCCGAACTCCGTCGACGTGGTGTTCACGTCGGATGTCTACCACCACTTCGAATATCCCGACGCGATCCTTGGCAACATCCGCGCCGCGCTAAAAGACGGCGGTCAATTCATCGTTGTGGATTACGATCATGTCCCCGGCGTGACCGCGCCCTCGATGCTGCAGCATGGGCGCACCGACAAGAAGACCGTGATCGCGGAGGTCACAAAAGCGGGATTTCAGCCGCCGGAAGAGGTGAAAATCTCCGGCTTCAAGAGCAGCTTCTTTTTGCGCTTCAAGAAATAGCTATTTCGCGGGCTTGAGGCCGGCGTTCACATAAGCCTTCGCCGCTTCGGCGGATTGAAGCAGCGCGACGATCTTCTTCGTATCGGCGGCGCGCGTGGTGCCGTGGATGGTGGCGGCCGTCAACACGAGATCCGTCTGCAGGCCGTCCGGCAGGGGCACGATGTTCTTGAGGCCCGCGAGTCTCAACTCGCTCACCTGCTGGGCCGCCGCCGCGACCTTTCCGTCTTTCAGCAAATTGCCCGGCAATCCGCCGCTGGTTTGGACTTTCGGCTTCATTTCCTCCGTCAGGCCCAGTTTCTCGATCACCGCGGCCATATGCTGACCGCTGAGGCTGGTGGACCGGGCGAGGGACGGCGTGGCTTTCAGGAACGCCGCGACATCGGCGTGCGTCTTGAAGACGGGAGGGACCGCGTTGTCGGCGACCGCGATCGCCACATTGGAAACCGCGACATCGGTCTGCGCCTGGATGCGGTCTTTTGCCGGCGCCAGCGACTCCCGGTAGGTCAGCACGAAATCGACCTTATCGCCCTTGAGGATACGCTCCGGGATTCCGCCCGTGCCGACGATCTCGATGTCCACAGGCCCGCCGATCGTCTTTTCGATCAGCGGCTCCAACTCCTGCATCGCGAGCTGACCATATCCGGGTGTGAGGATCTTGAGCGGCGCGTCCGCCGCGAACGAAGGGCCCGCAAGCAGCAGGAGGCATAGACCAGCGGCAAAACGGCGCATAGGGCGTTCCTACTTTCTCAAGGGCTTTACCAGCGAGCGTTCCCACGCCGGGCCGGCCTCGGCGGACGACATGATCCGCACGGCGTTCTCGGCGGCTTTGTTCTGCACGGTGCTGCGCATGATCGCGACGCTGAAGGTGGTCGGCACCTGCATCTCGTCGGGGAAGCGCACGAAGTTCTTCGCGCCCGAGGCTTGCAGCTCGGACAGCTGCTGCACGGCCATCGCCACTTCGCCTTTCAAAAGGCGCGTGCCGGTGAAACCTTCGTCCACGAGTACAGTGCGCTTCTCCAGCACTTCGTTGAGGCCTAAGTCGCGCATCATCTGTTGTAGCCGGAGGCCGCTCACGCCGCGCGCGGTGACCGCGATGGACGGCGTGCCGGCCACGAGTTTCCTGAAGTCCTCGAGATTGCGAATGACGGGTGTGGGCGCGTTGTCGGCCACGGCCAGGCCTTCTTCGCTCACGAACAGATCCACGGCCTTGATCGCCTTGCCCTCTTTCACCAGGCGGTCGACGCCCGCTTTGCCGATCACCACCAGGTCGGCGGTCTCGCCTTTCTGCAGCCGTTCGGAAATCGGGACGGTTGCCGAGAACTCGATATTCATAGCCACGCCCGCGCGGCGGATCATGGGCTCGATCTCCTTGAACGCGCCCTGCGCGGCCATGGACGAGAGCACCTTCAATGGCAACATATCCGCCGCGAATACGCGCGAAGATACCAGCGACGCCAAAGCCGTCGTGAGAAGTGTCCGGCGTTTCATATGAGCCTCCTGTTAGCCGCGTCCGACCAGCGGCATCTGGGTCGACATGATCGTCATGCGCAGGATATTCGCATCCAGCGGCAGCTCGGACATCATCAACACCGCTTTACCGACATCGGCGACATCCATCGTCGGCTCCACGGCGATGGCGCCGTTGGGCTGCGGCACGCCCTTGGCCATGCGCGCCGTCATGGGCGTCGCGGCATTGCCGATGTCGATCTGGCCGCAGGCGATATTGAAGGGGCGTCCATCGAGCGCCAGCTGCTTGGTCAGGCCCGTCACCGCATGTTTGGTCGCGGTATAGGGCGCGGCGTGCGGGCGCGGTTTTTGCGAGGATACCGAGCCGTTGTTGATGATGCGCCCGCCTTGGGGGGTTTGCGCCTTCATTATCTTCCAGGCGGCTTGCGCGCACAGGAAGACGCCGGTGAAGTTGATGTCCACCACCTGCTTCCAGGCGTCATAGGTGATTTCGTCGAAGGGGACACGCGGGGCGCCGATGCCGGCGTTGTTGAACAACACGTCCAAGCGGCCAAACTTGCGCCGGGTCTGGGCAAACAGGTTGTCGACGGCCGCCGGCTGGCTCACGTCGGTGGAGACGATCAGCGCCTGGCCCTTGCCCCCGGCGAGGTCCACGGTCTCTTCCATCTCGGGGATGCGCCGGCCGGCGAGGGCGACGGCATAACCGTGTTTGAGGAAGGCCAAAGCCACCTCACGGCCGATCCCCGAACCCGCGCCGGTGACAATCGCGACCTTCGCCATCTAAATAGTCCTCCCCACTCGATCTGCACTTATAGTAAATGCACGATCTTCGTCTGATAGCATATAGGATAACGCGATGAGCGAGCAGGACAAGAAAGCGCCCAGTCTTTCTCCAGCCGGCCTGGGCTTCAGACGCGGACTCACCAACTACGGCGACCCGAAGTTCAGCATCTATCTGCGCCGGTCCTTTGCCCGCTCCATGGGCTACAGCCGCGAGATGCTCGACAAGCCCATCGTCGGCATCTGCCATTCCGCCAGCGGATACAACAACTGCCACCGCGACATGCCCGCGTTGATCGAGGCGGTGAAACGCGGCGTGCTCGCCGCCGGCGCGCTGCCCATCGATTTCCCGACCATTTCCCTGGGCGAAACCTTCCTCACGCCCACCAGCCTCAAGTACCGCAACCTCATGTCCATGGACGTCGAGGAGATGATCCGCGCGCAGCCGATGGACGCCGTGGTGCTCATCGGCGGCTGCGACAAGACCGTGCCCGCCCAGCTCATGGGCGCCGCGTCGGCCGATATCCCGGCCGTGCAGGTCGTCACGGGCCCGATGTCCACCAGCCGCTATAAGTCCGAACGCCTCGGCGCCTGCACCGATTGCCGCCGCTTCTGGGCGACCTATCGCGCCGGAAAAATCTCGGATGCCGAGATTGACCAAATTGAAGGCCGTCTCGCCTCCACCACCGGCACCTGCGCCGTGATGGGCACCGCGAGCACCATGGCCTCGCTTGCCGAAGCGCTTGGCATGATGCCCGCCGGGGCCGCCGCGATCCCCGCGGTCGATGCCGACCGCCTGCGTGTCGCCGAGGCCAGCGGCAAGCTCGCGGTCTCGCTCATGGGCAGCGACATGCGCCCCAGCAAAATCATCACGGAGAAATCCGTCGAGAACGCGCTGCGCGTGCTGCTCGCCATCGGCGGGTCCACCAACGCCATCATCCATCTCACCGCCATCGCGGGCCGCCTCGGCATCAAGATCGATTTGAAGCGCTTGAACGAACTGTCGGATACGACCCCGGTGCTCGTCGATCTTAAGCCCAGCGGATCGGGCTACATGGAAGACCTCGCCGCCGCCGGCGGTATTCCCGCCGTCATGCGCGAGTTGAAGCCGCTGCTTCATCTCGACTGCATCACCATCACGGGTGAAACCATCGGTCAGCGCATCGACGCATGGGAGCCGTGGGTCGACCGCAACGTTGTGCGCCCGCTCAAGGAACCTTTGCAGGCCGTGGGCGGTCTCGTCGCGCTGTTCGGCAATCTCGCCCCCAACGGCGCGATCCTGAAGCGCGCCGCCGCGGACTCCGCCTTGTTCGAAAAAGAAGGCCGCTGCGTGGTCTTCGAATCGCTCGAGGACCTGTCCAACCGTATCGACTCGCCGGACCTCGACGTCACGGCGGACGATATTCTGGTGCTCAAGAACGCCGGCCCCATGAGCGAAGCCTGCATGCCGGAGGCGGGCTACCTGCCCATTCCGAAAAAACTCGCCGCCGCCGGTGTGAAGGACATCATGCGCATCTCCGACGCGCGCATGAGCGGCACGGCGTTCGGCAGCGTCATCCTGCACGTCTCGCCGGACTCCGCGTCCGGCGGCACGCTGGCGCTGGTCGAGAACGGCGACAAGGTCCGCCTCAGCGTCTCAAAGCGTTCGCTCGAACTGCTGGTGGATGAAAAAACGCTCGCCGCCCGGCGCGCGAAACTCCCGCCCGCGCCGCCGCCCGCCGTGCGCGGCCACTCGTGGCTGCATGATCAGTTCATGACCCAGGCGGAAGAGGGCTTCGACTTCAGCTTTCTCAAGAAAGAAGGCGTAGGGGCCTGTTCCGGAAAAGTGTGAGCGGTTTTCCGATAAGAACAGGCCCAAAAGAATCTAAGCTTTAACCTTCAGGAGGCGCACAGACAGCGCCAGCAGCGCCGAGAGCACCATCGATCCCGCGAGGAAATACAGCGCGGCGTTGAACGACCCCGTCGTTTCGCGCAGCCATCCGATGGCGTAGGGGCCCATGAATCCCCCGAGATTTCCGAACGAGTTGATCAGCGCAATCCCGCCGGCCGCGGCGGCGCCCGACAGGAAACGCGGCGGGATGCAGAAGATCGCCGGCCGCGCGCCGCTCATGCCGATGAGACCGACCGAAACCCCCGCCACGGCCAGCCACAGATTGTCGAACAGCACCGAGAACAGGAACCCCAGGCCCGAGACGACGCAGCCGATCACATAGTTTTTGAGGTAGGCGCGCGAGTGGTCGAGCACATAGGACCACAGGATGAGCGCGATGGATCCGGCGATGTAGGGGATCGCCGAGACGAAGCCGACTTCCTGATTTGAAAGGCCGAACGGCTTCAGGATCTGCGGCAGCCAGATGCCCGCGCCGATCGAGCCGGTGACGAAGAAGAAATAGGCCAGCGACAGGATCAGCACGCGCGCATCGCTTAAGGCGGACCACAGGTCCTTTTTGAGGTCCGGATGCGCTTCGGAATCGAGTTTTGCGCGCAGCGCCCGCTTCTCGTCCTCCGTCAGCCATCTCGCATCTTCCGGCCGGTCCGCCAGGGCGAGCAGCGTGATCACACCCATGACGCACGCCGGCAAACCCTCGATGATGAACAGCCACTGCCAGCCGACGAGGCCGTAGCCTTCGATCTTTAATAGCGCGGTCGAGACGGGGCCGCTGATCACCGACGACAGCGGCACGGCCACCACGAACCAGGCGAGGATGCGCCCGCGCACCGCCACCGGGAACCATGTCGCGATGTAGAAGATCGCGCCGGGATAGAAGCCGGCTTCGGCGACGCCGGTGATGAAGCGGATCACGCTGTAGCTGACGGGCCCGGTCGCGAAGGCCGTCGCGGCGGCGGCCAAGCCCCAGGTCACCATGATGCGCGCCAGCCATCGCCGCGCGCCGAATTTCTGCAGCGCGACGTTGCTCGGCAGCTCGAACAGACAGTAGCCGATGGAGAACATGCCGGCCGCGAAGCCGAATTGCTTTGCCGTCAGTCCCAGCGCCGCGTTCATATCAAGGGCGGCGAAACCGACGTTGGTCCGGTCGATGTAACTGATGATGTAGGCGAGACAGAGCAGGGGGATCAGCCGCCACGCCGCCTTGCGCACCGCGCGCTGCGTGGTCTCGTCCAAAGCCGCATCCGTCATGAGTCCCCCCGAATCGATGACGGGGGGAAGTCTAGGGGAAGTCCTATCTCCCGGTCACGCCTTTATGCGGCGCTGACGTCCGGGAAACGTAACCGTGCCAGCAGGCCGCCGCTGAAGGCTTTCTCGAGTTCGAGATCGCCCCCATAAAGCCGCGCGAGGTCGCGCGCGATGGCGAGACCCAGCCCGCTCCCGGCTTTGCCCTCGTCGAGCCGCGCGCCCACGTCGAACACCTTATCGCGCATGTCGTCGGCGATGCCCGGACCGTCGTCGGTGACTTCGATCACAATGCCGTCCTCGCCGTGCCGCGCCGCGATCCTGATGCTCGTGCGGGCCCACTTGCAGGCGTTGTCGATCAAATTCGAAAGGATCTCCGAAAGATCGCCTTCGTCGCAGTTCACGGTCAGCCCCGTGGGGATGTCGACGACAAAGGAAAGATTGCGGCTGGCGTGCAGGCGCCGCATCGCGCCGACGATGTTCTGCACGACGGTCTGAATGCCCGCCGCGAAGCTGGTCATGCGTGTGCCCGCCGCGCGGGCGCGCATCATGTGGTAGTTCACCTGCCGGCTGATTTTGCGGCATTGCGCCTGAATGAAGGCCGCCGCCGTGTCGTCGCCCTTGCGCGCCAATTGCTCGGCTTCGTCCGCGATGAGGGCCAGCGGCGTACGGAGACCATGGGCCAGATTACCCGCTTCCACCCGCGCGCGCTGCACGAGGGCCGATTGATTGTCGAGCAGGGCGTTGAGGCGTGTGACGATGCCGCTGAATTCCGCCGGCGCGTCGGAGGAAAGCCTGGGCACGTCGCCCCGGCGCAGGCGTTCGATGTCGTCGGCGATGCGCTGCGCGGGCCGTAGACCGTAAATAGTCTGCAAGGTCGCGCCGGCCAGCATCAACAGCGCGAAGACGGTCAGTGAGACCGTGAGGTCGCGATTGAACCCCGCGATGGCTTCATCAAGGATGCGGCGTTCCACCGCTATGGTGAAATTCAACGCCGGTCCGCCGGTCCGCGACGGCGCCGAAATACCGCACATCAGGACTTCACCGTTCGGGCCGTCGGCCCAGTCCATCTTCTCCTGGATGCCGCGCGCGAAACGGCCGTCGAGATTTTGTTCGCCAAGGGTCGAAGACTTCAGCGTTTGATAGCCGGCGCGTTCGATCTGCCAATAGAAGCCGCTGTTCTCCATCTGGAAACGCGGATCGGACAAAGGGCGGTCCAATGTGGGATTGCCCCTATCATCCGTTTCCGACAGGCGGATCAGTTCCACCAGATGGATATCGAGTTCGTTATGGAATTGATCGGTGAGGTGCGAGCGGTAGAGGTACGAAATCACGACGCCCGCGACGGCGGTCGCGACGCTCACCCACAACAGCGCGGCGAACAGGAAGCGTACCCGCAGGCTTTTGAACTGAGGAAGAAGCATGGTCATGTTCAATCCATGAGCCGATAGCCGAGGCCGCGCACATTGACGATCAGTTCGCGCCCGATCTTGCGCCGCAAGCGTCCGATCAGGACTTCCACGGCATTACGGTCGCGGTCCTGATCCAACGGGTAAAGGTGCTCGAGAATCTCATTCAATGAAAAAGTCTGCTTCGGCTTGTACATGAACAGCGACAGCAGACGAAACTCGTTGGCGGTCAGGCTGACTTCTTCTCCGTTCACGGTCAGGTGCTTCAGGGACGGATCGAGCGTGAGCGGGCCGGCCACGAGCTGCGGTTGCACTTGGCCCGCCGCGCGCCGCGCCAGCGCGCGCATGCGCGCCACCAGTTCCTCGACGTGCGCGGGCTTCACCAGATAATCGTCGGCGCCGGCGTTCAGGGCCTCGACCTTTTCCTGCCAGCTGCTGCGCGCCGTCAGCACAAGGATTGGCGTCGCCGCTCCACGCGCGCGCACATGACGAATCAGATCGAGTCCGCTCGCGCGGGGAAGCCCAAGGTCGATCACAAGCGCGTTGAAGGCGCCGGCATCGAGCAGCTTCGCGTCCTCTGCGGATGATACCCATTCGCAATTCATCTCGTGCTGCGCGAGCTTTGCGACAAGGCGCGTCGCGAGTTCCGTTTCATCTTCGACGACAAGTATGCGCACGCCGTGCCCGCTCGTAACGACTAATAATCACTATTATATGCACCTCTTCCTGAAGAACCGCTGACAATTGTCAGGCGGCTGTCAGGATTAGCCAGCTATAAAACCGCCCAAGGGGTGCACCATGAAAAGAACATTACTTATTACATCGGCGATTCTCGTGGCGCTTTGGGCCGGCGCGCCGCGGGCGGCGGAAAAGGCCGATTTGCTCGAGCTTTCGGCGGCGCAGGTCAAGGGACTGGCGCTCAAATTCGCGGCCGCGGAAAAGGCCGATGCCTATCTCGTCGGAACTCTGCCCGCGATGATTGCCCCGCCGCCCGATGCGCGGATCGCGGTCGCGGCCACCTTCCCCGGAACCGTGTTGCAGACTCTCGCCGTCGAAGGCGATGCGGTCAAGAAGGGCCAACCGCTCGCGATTATCGCCAGCCGTGAAATTCTCACATTGTCGGCCGAGCTCGCGGGCGCGCGCGCCCGGCTCGCCGCCGCCGGCGCCAATGCAAAGCGCCAATCGACCTTGAGTGAAGAAGGAATTGTCTCCGGCGCGCGCGCGGAAGAAGCCGACGCCGTGCATCAGCAGGCGCGCGCCGAGGTGGACGAAAAATCCCGCATGCTCGCCGCGGTCAATGCCGACGGCGTCAAGGGCACATACACGCTGAGCGCGCCTTTGGACGGCGTGGTGGCTGCCGCCAGGCTTGAAACCGGAGCGCCGGTCGACGGCATGGCGCCGGCCTTCGTTGTCGACGCGACCGACCGGTACGAAATTCAAGCGCAGGTGCCCGAACGCCTGATCGGAAAGATCGAACCGGGCATGCGTGTTGTCGTGGATGGGAAGATCGAGGCCACGGTGACATCGGTCGGCAAAGTACTGAACCCCGAGACGCGCTCGGCCGCGCTGAAAGCGGCGGTCGCCAAGGGAACCGAACTTGTCGCGGGGCGTACCGCATCCGCGGCGATTTATGCGACGTCCAAAACCGCCGCGGTCAGCGTTCCGCGCGCGGCCGTGACCGAACTGGGTGACGACACATATGTTTTTGTGCGCGCGGAGGGCGGGGTGCTTGTCCGCAAAGTCGAGGCCACTACCGCGGCGGGCGCGCAAATCGTGATTCTGTCCGGCCTCAAGGCCGGCGAAGACGTTGTGGTCACCAGCCTCAGCGAACTGAAATCTCTCGCGCTCGCGAAGTAGGGGCTCATGCTGCGTCGTCTGGTCGAACTCTCGCTCTCGTCGCGCCTGTTTGTCCTGTTGCTCACGATGATCGTGGCGGGGCTGGGGCTTTGGTCTTTTCTGAGGCTTCCGGTCGACGCCTATCCGGATATCGCCCAGACCCAGGTCAAGATGATCCTGAAGGCGCCGGGCATGACGCCGGAAGAAGTTGAAACGCGCGTCATCGCACCGATCGAAATGGAGATGCTCGGCATCCCGCGGCAAACGGTGCTGCGCTCGATGGCCAAGTACGCCATCGCCGACATCACGATCGATTTCACGGACGGCACGGACATTTATTGGGCGCGCTCCCAGGTGAGTGAGCGTCTCGCCGGCGTGATGGGCAGCCTGCCGAGCGTCGTCGACGGGGGACTTGCGCCCGCCTCCACGCCGCTTTCGGAAATGTTCATGTTCTCCATTGAAGGGCCTCTCAGCCTGACCGAAAAGCGAACGCTTCTCGATTGGACGATCCGTCCGGCCTTGCGCACGGTTCCCGGCGTGGCCGACGTGAACGCTCTCGGCGGCCTTGCCAAGACCTTCGAGATCAAGCCCGATCCCCGCGCCCTGGCGGTCACGGGCCTGACATACGGCGACCTTCGCGACGCCGTCGAACGCGGCAACCGCAATGACGGCGCGGGGCGTCTCAACGAGGGCGAGGAATCGTTGATCGTCCGCGCGGTCGGTGCGGCGCAGTCCGCCGCCGATCTTGAGAATATGGTCTTGGCGGCGCGCGACGGCGCTTTGATCCGCCTGGGGGACGTGGCGACTGTCGGCATCAGCAGCCTGACGCGCTACGGCGCCGTCACAATGGACGGCGAGGGCGAGGTGGTCGAGGGACTGGTCGTATCCCTGCGCGGCACGGATGCGCGGCAAGTCGTGGACGGCTTACGCGCGCGGATCAAGGAGCTTGAGCCGGCCTTGCCGCCGGGAACGACGCTGAAGGTGTTTTACGACCGGTCCGATCTCATCGAGCGCGCCGTTTCCACGGTCGAGCATGCGCTGATCGAGGCCACGATCCTTGTCGTCATTCTTCTCATTCTATTTCTGGGCGATTGGCGCGCCGCGGCCATCGTCGCGACGACCTTGCCCATGGCGGCGCTTATCACCTTCCTCGTCATGGGCGCGGCGGGTCTTTCGGCGAACCTCATGAGCCTGGGAGGTCTCGCGATCGCGATCGGCATGCTCGTCGACGGCGCCGTCGTCGTCGTTGAGAACGTGGTCGAACGCCTCACGCATGAACACAAGGGAGAGCACCCCCGCTTGAACGTGGTCTTCCGGGCGGTGGCGGAAGTGATCGTTCCCGTCTCGGCCGGCATCGCGATCATTGCCCTGGTCTTTCTGCCTCTGCTCACCTTGGAGGGGCTTGAAGGAAAATTATTCTCGCCCGTCGCCTTGACCATCGTCTTCGCGCTGGTCGGATCCCTGGTCATCGCGCTCACCCTTGTGCCCGTACTGTCGTCCTATGCGTTGACGGGCGGCCACGGCGAGCCCTGGCTGATGCGCAAGATCGCGCCGGCGTACAAGAAGCTTCTCGACCGCTCATTCGCCAATAAGCGTGTGGTCTATATCGTCTCGGGTGTCGGTTTGGCGGCCGCGGTCGGTGCTTATCTTCTGGTGGGAAAAACCTTCATGCCCTCGATGGATGAAGGCAGCATCGTCATGCAGACGATCAAGCTTCCCTCCGTGAACCTCAAAGCGTCGGTACAGACCGACCTCGCGGTGCAGCGCGCCATCAAGGCGGCTGTCCCCGAAGTCGAGCAGATCGTCGCGCGTATGGGCTCCGACGAACTCGGGCTCGATCCGATGGGTTTCAATGAAACCGATGTTTTTATGGTCCTGAAGCCGACCGGCGAATGGCGCGGCGACAAGGACTTCATCACCGACGAGCTCCGCAAGGTCATGGAGACGATCCCGGGCATGGAGGCGTCTTTCACGCAGCCCATCGAGATGCGTGTGTCTGAAATGCTCACCGGTGCGCGTGGCGACCTGGCGGTGAAGATCTTTGGTCCCGACAACGCCGTGCTCTCCGATCTCGCCGGTCAGGTTCAGACGGTTTTATCGGGCGTCCGCGGCGCGGCCGAAGTCATGACCGCCGCCAACGACACCTTGGATTATCTGCGGCTCGACCTCGACCGCGCGGCGGCCGGCCGCTACGGCATGCCGTTCGACACGCTGGTCGATGCATTGCGTGCGCAGGTTGATGGCATTAACGCCGGCGTCATCATCGAGGGCCAGGCCCGCGTTCCGGTGGTGGTGCGCGGCGGCGATGAAATCCGCGACAATCACGAGCTCTTTTCCGATGTTCAGCTTCGCACGCCGCAGGGCACGCTCGCCCGGCTGAGCGACATGGCGCGCATTCAGAAGGTCGAAGGGCCGGTGCGTCTGAACCACGAAAACGGCCTGCGCTATGCTCTCGTCCAGGCCTTTGTCTCCGGCCGCGATCTGGTCGGTTATGTGGACGACGCCAAAGCCGCCGTGGCGGCGAAGGTGAAATTGCCGCAGGGCTATTCCATGGTCTGGGGCGGTCAGTTTGAAAACCAGCAGCGTGCCGCGGCGCGTCTGCTGCTTGTGATCCCGGTGGCGCTCGGTCTGATTTTTTGCGTGCTTTATGTGACTCTTCGCTCCCTGCGCGCTTCGGTCCTCATCCTCGTCAACATTCCCTTCGCGATGGTCGGGGGTATCATTTCCCTGTGGATCTCCGGCCAATATCTATCCGTGCCGGCCTCGGTTGGGTTCATCGCGCTGCTCGGCATCGCCGTGCTCAACGGATTGGTCATGGTGGCTTACTTCCTGCAGCTTCGCGCTGAAGGCCGCGACATGATGGAAACGGTGAAGCACGGCGCCGAGCGGCGTCTGCGTCCGGTGCTCATGACCGCCTGCATTACCGCCTTCGGTCTTGTGCCGCTGCTGCTTGCCACCGGGCCCGGGTCGGAAATCCAGCGTCCCTTGGCGATCGTGGTGATCGGCGGGCTTATTACGTCGACTCTCCTGACCCTCGTGCTTCTGCCCATCCTGTTCGCGCGGTTCGGTGAGGGGCCCGAGGATGTGATCAGCAACCCGGAAGATGAGATTGTGCCGACCCATGGATGAGATTGTGCTGACTTTTCATTGCGCGGCGTCCGAAGCCGACGCGATCGCTCAGTGCCTGCGCGCCGAAACGCGCCTTCCGATTCATGTGCGGCAGGAGGCTGTGCATGGCCGCGACTTTAGCGACGCCAAGGTCGGCGAGCAGGTGACGGGCATGCTCATGCGCGCCGCCGTCGAAGTCTTGACCACGCGCGATCGCATGGCGGCGTTGACCGGCGCCGTCGCCGCGGTGCGGCGGGCTCACCCGGTGCGGTGGATGGCGGTGCCGGTGGTGGCCCATGGGAGGATCGCGTGAGGCTTTTGATTGCAATCGGCGTCCTGTTTGCCGCGTCGGCCCAGGCGCAATCGCTGCCCGCGGGTTTTCCGGCCGACGAGCAGGTTTCCGCCGCGCTCAACGCTTACCCGGGTGTCGCCGCCGCGCGCGCGCGCGTTGAGGAGGCCCTGGCCGACCGGGACATGCTCCGCGCCGGCCCTTACGAATTTATCCTGTCCGGGTCCTATGTCCGCCGCGACGTGGAGCGCGAGGGACGTTTCAAGGAAACCGACGTCATGTTGTCCCGCGGGGTCCGCTTGCCCTGGAAGGGCAGCCTCGACCGCAAGGCCGGCGCGCTCGGCGTTGAAGTCGCCGAGAATATGCGCGAGGACACGCGTCATCACGCCGCTTTGTTTCTGTCGCAACTCTGGCACGACTGGCTCGAAGCCGGCGATTTGCTGGCAAGCGATCAGCAGGCGCTGGAGATGCAAAAGACCGCAACGGAAGCCGTTCGCCGCCGCGCCGGCTTGAAGGACGCCGCCCAGCTCGATCTCGATCAGGCGGTGGCCGCCCAAACGCTTGTGGAATCCCAGGTCGCGGATTCGCGCGCCATGCTTGAGAAGGCGCGCGTGACGCTCGCGGCGACATTTCCGGAAATCCCCCTCGCCGCCGAGCCCCCCCGCTTGCCGGCGCCGGAAATGCCTGTCGCGGGCGTCGAGCGCTTACGCGATCTCGTGATCGCGCGCAGTCACGAGATACGCGCCGCCGAAAACGAGGCGGAGCGTCTGTCCCTTGTCGCCCGCCGCACCCACGCGGACCGGATTCCCGATCCCACCGTCGGGATACGGACCTTCCGCGAGCGCGGCGGCCTCGAGAACGGCGTCGGCCTGCAGCTCTCGATCCCGCTCGGGTTCAGTCATCGCAGCGCCGCGGCATCGAAGGCGTCCGCGCAGGCCAGCGCGGCCGGATTTGAGCGCGAGGTGGTGAAGCGGGAGATCCAGGCGACGGCGGACGCCGACGCCGCCGACGTGCGCACCCGCATCGCGTCCTGGAACAGCGCCGCCCAATCCGCGCGCAGCGCCGCGAGCGCGGCGCAACGCACCGAGCGCGGTCATCAGCTTGGCGCCATCGATCTCGCGGACGTTCTTTTTGTGCAGAAGCAGGCGAACGATGCCCGCCGGGCGGAGATCGGCGCGCGCGCGGCCGCGTCCCGCGCCGTTCTCAAGCTGCTCATCGACTCCCATGAAATCTGGGCCGAGGCCCACGACGAACATGACGAAGCTGGCCACACCGACAGCCTAGCCCGTTAAACCCGGACCGGATGTGCCGCGCTTGCTCACGGGCGCCCCTCAACCTATAGGTGCCCGCGCTTACCATGGGCTCGCCATTGTCGGTCCACCAAAAGACCACATTCGCGGGCCAGAGTTTCTATGTGCCTGAGTTCTATTTCGTTGTCTTGTTTCAGTGAGGAACGTGGATGAGAAAGCTGTTTTATTGCGCGGCCGTCGGCGCGGCTCTATTTTCGACATCGGTGCTGGCGCAGTCCTACGATGAAGGCGCGAAGGCGTATAACAAACGCGACTTCAACACCGCGATGAAGAACTGGAAGCCGCTCGCCGAGCAAGGCGACGTGAAGGCCCAGTACAATGTCGGCCTGCTCTACGCGCAAGGCCTCGGCGCCGACCAGAGCTACAAGGAAGCCGTGAAGTTCTGGACCATGGCGGCCAACAAGAACAGCCCCGAAGCCTCGCTGCAGCTCGGCCGCACCTTCGGCCAGGGCCGTGACGGCGTCGATAAGAACCCCGCTGAAGCCGCCAAGTGGCTGCGCAAGGCGGGCGATCTCGGCAGCGCCGAAGCCCAAGCCGAACTCGCCGGTCTTTATGAGCGTGGCGAAGGCGTGACGAAGTCCGAGAAGGACGCCGTCGATTGGACCAAGAAGGCCGTCGCGCAGGGCTACACGCCGGCGATGACCTCCATGGGCGAGCGTTATGAGGCCGGCAAGGGCGTGCCGCAGGACAAGACCAAGGCTTACACCTACTTCACTCTTGCCGTCGCCAAGGCCACCGGCAAGGAAGCCGAAACCGCCACGGCGAGCCGCAATCGCGTCGCGGCCGCGCTGAAGCCCGAGCAGGTGAAGACGGCCCGCGAAGCCGCCAGCAAGTGCATGGCCGCGAACTACAAGAACTGCGCGCTTTAGCTAGAGCGTTTTCCGACGAAGTGGAAACCGGTTCGTCGCAGAACACGCGACAACTTCTATGAATCTAGAGCGAAATCCGATTCGGATTTCGCTCTAGTACGCGCTGCAACTTTCCGGCGCGGGCCGCTTTCGCGGCTCGCGCCGTTCCTTTTTTCCGCGTGAACCTTTTCCGTGACGTTGCGCGTTTTCCCGGTGAACGGTCCGGGAGGCGGCATGGTCGCGCGGTTGCATGAACATTGGCGAATACTCGCCGGAAGCGTATTCGCGGCCGCGGCTCTTTCCGCGTGCAGCAGCGGCGCCCTGCGCGCCTTCTTTGGCCCCCCGGACGAAGAGGACGAGGATGTCGTGGTGGTCTCGCCGCGCGCGGCGCCCGGACCCGAAGCGCCGCTGTCGGCGAGGCTCGCGCTTCCTCCGCCGGCCTCCAAACCTCCCGTAACCGAGCGCGTTGTCCGCGTTCCCCCGCGTCGATCCGTCGCGCCCGCTGTGCTTGAGCCGCGTCCTGTCGTACCTGCCCCTGTCGTTTCCGTTGCCGGTCTCAGCGAGGCGGACGTCCTCGGCGTGATGGGTGAGCCGCAGCAGCGCAGCGCGCGGGGCGGCCGCAGGATCTGGACCTATACGGGCGCCGGTTGCCGGGTGGAGGTCACCTTCTTTCGCGACGTAACGGCCGGCGCTTATGCCGCGCTCTCGCAGAAAGTCATGGGGGCCGACGGCGCCGCGCGCGAAGCCTGTGAACGGAGCGTGCGCCGTGCCTCACGATAGCGATCCCGCGCTGCCCCACAGCTTGATGCGGCGATTGGCGATCTCCGTGCGCCTCGTTGTGATGGGCGGACTGGTGCTGGTCGGACTCGTGTCCTTTCTCGCCTTCTTGCTCATTCGCGCCGCCGACGAGCGCGGGCGCGCGCTTCTGGCCGAGGAACTCGACCATTCCACCGCGACCATCGCCGATGCCTTGGCGCCGGTGCTGCGCGCCGCGACGCCCGGCGATGCGGCGCTGCTCACCGAGGCCATGACCCCATACGCGTCCACGGACCGCGCGTTGCGGCTGTTCTTCACGCCGGCCGAAGGCGGCGCGCGGGGCGTGTTCTTCATCGCCGGCGCGCCTGTCCAGGCGGTGGCGCAGACCGAGAGCGAAGCGGGGCGCATCGTCACCGGCGGCGCTCTCGGCGATTTCACCGCCGCTTGCACGCCCGCGCGCCCGGCGTCGGACGGGCACGGCGCCTCATTGTGGGCCGTCACGCCCGTCGCCAGTCCCTCCGGCTGCTGGCGCCTGGTCGCAAGCCGCGGTGTTGTGGGGGCCGGAACCACCTTCCTCGCATTACCGCCGATCCGAAGCACGGGCCTTGCCGCGGCGGCGGCCGCGGTGCTCATGATCGCCGCCGCGGTCCTGGCGCTCGCGCAAACACGGCGGCTGCGCCAGCTCGGCGACTTCACGCAAACCTTTGCCGAAATCACCGCCGGTCCCGATCCCGGGCTTCTGCCGCCTCCCGCGAACGATGAAGCGGCCGCAAGTTTGCCGGCGGGTCCGGAGCCGGCCTCGGCGCAGATTCTCGACCTCAAACGAAGCGTGGTCGATCTCTCCGCGGCCGTGATTGCCTACACCGACGCGGCGCGCGTGAAACTCGGCGCCGACGGCGGCCAGTTGAAAACGGATATCGCACAGGGTCTGACCATCGACGGACGCGTGGATTTCGTGCGGACGATTCTCGAGGATCTGCTCGGTCCGGCGTTGCGCGCGCCGCTGAGCGGCCATCCCATAATCGTCACGTTGAAATCCGACGACATGGAAACGCGCCCGGCCGCGATGCTCAGCATCACGACACCGCCGCTCATGTCCGGCGACGACCTCGCCGGCGACGCGCGTGGACGCCTTTCTCTCATCAAACAATTCGTCGCGGCGCTGGGCGCCGTCGCAACCCTCGAAGCGCGCGCCGAGGCCGAGGCGGTTTTGTTGCGGTTCCCGCTTTCCGCGCGCCATTGCCCCGCGCAAAAGGACGCCGGCTGATCGGCCAAAGGGTGCGGTCCGCTGCGCGCGGCCTGTTACAATTCGTCAGGTCCTTGAGTTGATTTGGGAATCGCCGCAAGCCTCGGCGCTGGGCTATGATCCGCGGCGTCATTCACGCTCGACCTAGCGCTTTATCGTCTTTAAGCCCCACGTCCAAAAAAAAGCCGGGAGATCCGCCATGATCAACTTGCGTAACATTACTCTTGTTTGCGCCGTATCGGCCTTCGCGCTGACGAGCGCCGTTGGCCAGACCTCTTTCGCCGCCGAAGCGCCGTTCAAGCCGCAGTCCGGCCAGGCGGGTAAGGACGTGGTGTGGGTGCCGACCCCTCAGGCATTGGTCGACCGCATGCTCGATATGGCGAAGGTCACGAAGGACGACTATCTCATCGATCTCGGCGCCGGCGACGGCCGCACGGTCATCACCGCGGCCAAGCGCGGCGTGCGCGCGCACGGCATCGAATATAATCCCGACATGGTCAAGCTCGCGCAGTTCAATGCCGAGCAGGAGAAGGTCACGGACAAAGCCTCGTTCGCGCAGGCCGACATCTTCGCCTCCGATTTTTCCAAGGCCACCGTCATCACCCTGTTCCTCCTGCCGCAGCTGAACGTGAAGCTGCGCCCGATCTTGCTCGACATGAAGCCGGGCACGCGCGTGGTCTCCAACTCCTTCAACATGGGTGATTGGGAGCCCGACGAGACGATCATGGCGACCGCCGACTGCACCAGCTGGTGTACCGCCTATAAGTGGATCATCCCCGCGAAGGTCGACGGCAACTGGAAGCTCGGCAATGGCCAGCTCGCGTTGAAGCAGACCTATCAGAAGCTCGACGGCACCTTGACCGTCGACGGCAAGCCGCAGCCCATCAGCGAAGCCAAGATGGACGGCGTGAATATCTCCTTCACCGCCGGCGGCAAGAAGTACACGGGCCGCGTCGAAGGCGGTTCCATGAAGGGCAACGTTCAGGGCGGCGCGGCGTGGAGCGCGAACAAGGCCTAAGGTGAGCGGGCGGGCCGTGGCGCCAGACGCCGCGGCCCCCTCCCAGCGCCGCGACCCTTCCAACTCCGCTGGCGCGATCGATTTCGGCGGCGAATTTGATCTTCGTCAATGCTCCCGCCGCGGCGTGTTGCACTCTACGGCTCCTTCCGCGAGGATTCGGCTGACCGGCTCTCACGATGCCCGACATTCCTGAGCTTGAGCCGCCGTCGCTGGATGACGGTGAGGTTCCCTTTCAAGCGCCGCCGGGCCGTCCTACGCCGACACCTGCGCCTACGTCTGCGCGGTCGCGGAAGCGGAAAAAGAAGCCCGCGCCCTGGCTTGGCGCGCTTGCGATTGTCTACGCCTTGGGCGCCGTCGGCGTTGGCGCCGTCGATCATGGCGGTGTTTACCTCTTTGCCTGGCTCGTCACCGGACCTGTGGTTTATACCGTCGTCCGCGCCTTACGCCGCAAGTCGTCTCTTTCATAATTCCATGCGTCCGCGCATGTGGCGCCGTCGGCCCGGTGCGCGCCCAAAAAAGCGGCGCCGTCGCTCCCGTCTGGATTAAGCGCTCCGCACCAAGTAAACATGCCGCTTCATGCTGGGGAGACGGGGTTACATGTCGCAGTGCGGCGGATATCGTGCGCGTAACAAAGGCGCGTGCATCAAATCTTTATTGCCCATTTTTATGTGTATGGCGCTCCTGCCGGCGCGCGAAGCCGCCGCGCAGCGCGCGAACGACAATGCGCTCGCCGCCGCCGAGGACGCGTTCGGCACCTCGGTCGGCAATGAAAGCGTCGGTCTTTACGGTGTCGGCATGGCGCGCGGGTTCAGCCCGGTGGACGCGGGCAACGTGCGGATCGAAGGTCTCTATTTCGATCAGAAGGCGGGCCTCGGCAGCCAGATCATACGTGGATCGACGGTGCGCGTCGGCGTCACCGCGCAAGCCTATCCGTTTCCCGCACCTACGGGCATCGCGGACTACCGTCTGCGTTTGCCGGGCGACGAGGTGGTTCACAGCGCGGTGCTGAGCGCGGGGCCTTACGACTATCTGTCTTTGGACCTCGTCAGCCAGGTTCCCCTGATCGATTCCAAGCTCGGGTTGGTCGCGGGCGCGAGCATCAGTCACGATGCGCCGCGCGAGTGGGTGGCCGATTCCATCACCTGGACCGGCGGCGCGCTCCTGCACTGGCAGCCCAGCGATATCATGACCGTCACCAGTTTCTGGAGTCGCTCGCAAATGAGCGATCAGGAAGCGCGCCCCGTGATCTACACCAACGGCGCGCTCCCGCCGCGTTTCGACCGCAGCGCCTATTTCAGTCAGGAATGGGCCGATACGGCGGCACGCGACACCAACTTCGGGGTCATTTCAACGCTCACGCCGTCGTCGGACTGGACCTTGCGTGCGGGTGTATTCCGCTCGCGCGCCAGCGTGCCGGAAAACCATGTGATCGCGTATCGTCTGACGGCGCCCGACGGCACGGCCAACATCGACGCGCTCGCCGATCCGCCGACGTACGCCGGCTCATACTCGGGTGAAGTGCGCCTTTCGCGCCGCTTGATCGAGGGCGACCGCGCGCACACGTTCCATATCGCGGTCCGCGCGCGCGATGCGCGGCGTGTTTTTGGCGGCGGCGCCAGCGCCGATCTCGGACCGGGTTTCATAGCGGTCTATAAACCGATGCCGGAGCCGGTGTTCAACTTCGGCCCGCAGCGAAAGGATATCGTCAAGCAGGGCACGGCGGGGCTCTCTTACGGCGTCAAGTGGCTGGGCATCGGCGAATTCAGCGCCGGCCTCCAGAAGACTCACTATACCCGCGAGCTGATGCCGGCGACGGGCGGTGCGGTGCTGACCAAGTCCACCAGCAGCCCCTGGCTTTACAATGCGACGGCGGCGATTTCGCCCGGCAAATCCTTGGTCGTCTACGCCGGCTATACGCGCGGCCTCGAGAACTCCGCCGTGGCGCCGGACAACGCGACCAACCGCGGCGAAGCGCTGTCCGCCAACATCACCCGCCAGGCCGACGCCGGCATTCGTTATGAGTTCAGCCCGGCGTTGCGCGCGGTGGCCGGCGTGTTCGATGTGAGCAAACCGTTCCTCGACCGCGATGCGGCCAACTTGTTCCGCGCCGTGGGGCGGATCCGCAATCAAGGCGTCGAGGCCTCGGTCACCGGAACGCCGTTTGCCGATCTCACCGTTGTCGCCGGCGCGGTGCTGATCCAATCGCGCGTTTCGGGCCTGACGGTGGATAACGGCCTCATCGGAAAAGTCCCGCCGGGCGTTTGGTCGCGCGTGCTCAGCCTCAACGCGCAATACGGACCCAAGTCCTGGAACGGCCTGTCGGTGGAAGCTGAAGTGACCAACCGCGGCGACTACTTCGCCGATCGCCGCAACACGTTCAAGGTTCCGGCCGAAACCACGCTCAATCTCGGCGGCCGCTACCGGTTCGAGGTCGGCGAGTCGCCCGCCAGCCTGCGCGTGCGCGTCGAGAACGTGACCAACGATTATAACTGGCACGTCCACGCGCCGGCCGGCGGCTGGTTCCACGCCCAGGCGCGCCGCCGTTATTCGGCGTCATTGTCGGTGGATTTTTAGGAGCGGCAGCTTGAATCGGCCCATGCGCGGCCCTTGACAAAATGTGTAAAATTCGTATTTTACACATAAATAAGGAACCCCAAATGGCGCATTCCCGCGACGTGCCTGCCACCGAGTTTTCTCGCAATTTCGCGCGCTATCGTGAAGAAGCGATCGCGGAAAAGATCATTCATGTGACCAGCCATGGCCGGGTGATTGGTGCTTATCTCTCGGCGAGCGAAGCCGCGCACTACGAGCAGCTCAAGCGCCGGGAAAGGCAATCCCTCATTGTCGGCGAACTTCCGAGCGACGTGGTTTCTGCGATTGAAGCGGCAGAGTACGGCGTTGAGGCTAAATGAACCTTCCCATCCCGAAACCGGGCTTGGTGATCCGTTACAGTTTTCTGTGGAGCAGCGAAGAGGCGAAAGGCGCAACTGAGGGCGCCAAGGATCGCCCGTGCGCGATTGTCGTCGCAGTGCGGCGCGATCCCGACGGCGAGATCGACACCATCGTTGCGCCCATCACGCACCGGCCTCCGGAAGATGCCGCGGCCTCGATCGAAATTCCGGCCGCGACGTGTAAGAATCTGGGCGTCGATGCTGCTCGGCATTGGCTTCGGCTCGATGAACTAAATCGCTTTGCGTGGCCAGGATTTGACTTGCGACCCATTCCCGCCACGCCGGGCCGATATGACTACGGCATGCTACCGCCGGGACTCTTCCAGCAGCTCCGCAATGGTATCCTTGCGCGACAAAAGGCGCGGACGGGACGGGTCATATCTCGCGCCGAAAAATGAATCGATCCTTTCGCAGCTAAGAGGGCCTCGTCCACGCGCCGGGCGGCGGCTGGTTCCATGCCCAAGCGCGCCGGCGTTGTCTATATCGCGTGCGACGATACCGCGAAGGCTGATCGGGCCGAGGCGGCGATAGCCGGCGGGGAGCCATCAGCGTTCAGATTCTCAACGAACTCGCTCACGTCGCGCGGCGCAAGGTGCGGATGACGTGGACTGAGACGAAGGCTTTTCTGGATACGCTACGCAATTTGCTCACTGTTCATCCGCTCACGTTGGAGATCCACGAAGCCGGGCCTGCCCTCGCACAGCGCTATGGGCTGTCCATCTATGACGCCATGATCGCCGCTTCGGCGCTCCATGCCGATTGCGATACATTGTGGTCCGAGGGCATGCAGGACCCGTTCGGCGCCAAGGCCGTCCTGACGGTTAAGCGTCATGCTTACGATATGCGACGGCGCTACGACAGGCTGTGTGAAGGGAGCGTTTGTCGGAAAAGATGCCGAAAGTCTAAAGCTGGGGACTATTCGCGAAATCCGAAACTCCGGGCTTAACCCTGTCCCGCCGCATTGTTGCGGCGTGCTCCGTTGCGGCCGCCCTCCCCAGAACGGAAGCCCTTCATTCCATTGGATTTCGAGAAGTTGGCTGGGGGACTAGGAGGTCTCCAGAAGTAGATCACGGGTGACGAAAATATTTTTTCGGCCTGTACTTCCTTGGAATGGCTACATTTTTCGTCCTATCACTTGCTACGCCGCGTCGCTACGGCCGTCGTACAAATTTTCGCTGGCTATAGTTAAGTCACGGGTGACTAACGCGGGGAGGGAGGTCGGCACATTTTTGTGAGTGATAGATGAAGCAACGTGACTACTTGGTACGTCGAGGCGATAGCTATTCAGTTCGCGTCATGATCCCGAAAGACGTTCGGTCCTTCTATGGCAGCCAGAAGGAGATCATGAAGGCGCTCGGGACAACCGATCCGAAAGAGGCGGAAGTCCGAAAGCACGCGGCCCTGAACGAAATTTTTGCCGAGTTCCAGGCGCATCGTAGCCGCCGCACGCCCACCGCGGAGGACGTGGCCGGAGCCGCAGACCTCGCCTACAGGATTGCGCTTGATGATGATCTTCGGAAGCGGGACACGGCGCTCAATGAAAGTGCCTACGAAACCGAGCGCCATCGGCTCTATCGGGAAATGCCGGACGGACCCGCGCGTGAAGAGGCGCTAAGCGATCTCAAAGCGCTACGGTATGACCCCGAGCGGGCTGCCTGGTGGCGCAACGGATGGGAGGTTGCCCTTCGGCAGCATATA
>JADZAK010000055.1 GCA_020852595.1 Rhodospirillaceae bacterium | reverse complement strand
GATGGTCACGCAGGCCTATATCGATCGCATCGGTCTCTACAACAGCGCCGTGAACGGTGTGATCGGCATCATGCCCGACGCGCTGGAACAGGCTGCGGCCTCCGATCAACGGCGCAAGGACGGCAAGACCTTGGGTCCGCTGGATGGGATTCCCATCCTGATCAAAGACAATATCGATGCGCTGGGCCTGCCGACGACGGCGGGCTCGTTCGCGTTGATCGACAATGTTCCCCTGAAGGACTCCGAGGTGGCGCGCCGCCTGCGCGAAGCCGGCGCGGTGATCCTCGGCAAAGCCAACACTTCCCAATGGGCCGGACTGCGCACAACGGCCGGCGGGCTCAACGGCAGCACGGTCGGCGGGCCGGCGCACAATCCCTACGACCTCGCGCGCGGGGCGGCGGGCTCGAGCAACGGCTCGGGCATTTCCGCCGCCGCCAGCTTCGCGGCGGCGACCGTCGGGACCGATACAACGGGCTCCGTCGTTGCGCCCTCGAATGCCAACGGCGTCGTGGGGCTGCGCCCCACCGTCGCGCTCATCTCGCGGCGCGGCATTGTTCCCGTGAGCCTCACCCAGGACACCGCGGGGCCGATGGGCCGCAACGTGCGCGACGTGGCCATGCTGCTGACCGTCCTCGCGGGGACGGATGCGGCCGATCCCGCGACGGCGGCCTCGGATACGCACAAGGCCGACTACGCGAAAGCGCTGTCCACCGAGGCGCTGCAAGGCAAGCGGATCGGTGTCTATCGCGGCACCGGCGCTTTCGAGCGCACGCAAGCGCAATTTGAAGAAGCCTTGAGCGTTCTCCAGGCGCAGGGCGCGAGTCTGGTCGATATCCCCGATGCCGTGCTCGAGGATCTCAGTCAGGAGCAGCGCCTGATCATGATCTACGACATCAAGGAAGATATGGCGGCCTATCTCGCGCACGCGCCGGTGAACGTCAAACACCGGACGCTCGCGGACCTCATCGCCTTCAACAAGGCCGACCCGCGCGAGAACGCGTATGGCCAGGACCTGTTTGAAGCGGCGGAGGCGACCACGGGCCGCGGAACGCCGGAGTACATTCAAACTCGCGAATATGCGCAGCGCAGGGCCGGGGCCGAAGGTTACGGCAAGGCCATGTCGGACTATGAAATCAGCGCCATCGTGGCCCCGACGGGCGGTCCCGCCGGTTTGATCGGCGGCGGCGCACCCGCGCCCGGCGCGGCGCCCCCCGCCGGCGGCGGTCATCCCGCCGCCGTCACGCCGAAGGGCGCGCGTAAGCCGTCCATCAGCGGTGTGGCCGCGCTTGCCGGTTATCCGAATCTTTCCGTGCCCATGGGCTATGTGGATGGGATGCCGGTCGGCCTTTCCTTCGTCGGCCCGCCGTGGTCCGAGGATCAGTTGCTTGCGATGGGCTACGCCTACGAGCAGGCTTCGAAGAAACGCGTGCCGCCGAGCGCCTATAAACAAGGCGCCCGTTCCAATTAATCAGGGGATCCGACGATGAACATCCGCTCTTTCACCGCAGCCCTTCTGGTCTCGGTTTCGCTGATCGCGTGCAACAAGCAGGAGGCCGCGAAACCCTATGAGGTCGAGGAGATTTCCCTCGCGCAAGTTTCAGCCGACCTCGCGGCCGGAAAGACGACCTCCGCCGCCGTGACCCAGGCCTATATCGACCGTATCGATATGTACGACGGTCCTTTGAATGCGGTGATCGGCATCACGCCGGACGCGCTGAAACAGGCGCAAGCCTCCGACGCCCGGCGCAAGGACGGCAAATCGCTGGGCCCGCTCGATGGCGTGCCGGTGCTCCTGAAGGACAATATCGACGTGACCGGCGTGGCGACGACGGCGGGTTCCTACGCGCTCGAAAAGAACCTGCCCGCGCAGGACGCCGAAGTCACGCGCCGGCTGAAAGCGGCGGGCGCCGTCATTCTCGGCAAAGCGAACACGTCGCAGTGGGCCGGGTTCCGCACCACGCGCGGCCTCAACGGCAGCGTCTTCGGCGGCGGTACGCACAACCCCTACGATCTCAATCGCCAGGCCTCGGGTTCGAGCAATGGTTCGGGCATCGCGGCGGCCGTGAGTTTCGCGGCGGCCACCGTGGGCAGCGACACCACCGGTTCAATCGTCAGTCCGTCCTCGCACAACATGGTCGCCGGTCTGCGTCCGTCCGTCGCGCTCGTTTCGCGCCGCGGCGTGGTGCCGGTGAGCCTGGAGATGGACACCATCGGCCCCATGGGCCGCAGCGTGACCGACATCGCCATGATGCTGAACGTCATGGCGGGTTCGGACCCGGGCGATCCGTGGTCGGCGGATGCCGATGCGAACAAGACCGACTACACCAAAGGCCTTTCCACCGAGGCCTTGAAAGGTGTCCGGCTCGGCGTTGTGCGCAACACCGGCGGTTACGATGAAAAGACACAAGCCGTTCTCGACAACGCGCTCGGCGTGCTCGAGTCACAGGGCGCCACCATCGTTGAGCTTCCGGCCGATGTCATGGAAGACCTGACGCAGGAGCTGCGCCTCATCATGGTCTACAACATCAAGGAAGACATGGCGGCCTATCTTGCGCACGCGCCCGAAGCGGTAAAGCCGCGCACCATCGCGGACCTGATCGCCTTCAACACATCTCATCCGGAAGAGAGCAAACACGGACAGGAACTGTTCGAGGCGGCCGAAGCCACCACCATGGGCCGTCAGAATCCGGAATATATGAAGACCTTGGAATATGCGCGCCGCCGCGCGTCCGTTGAAGGGTTCGACCGGGCCTTCAAGGAGTTCAACACCACTGCGGTCGTCGCGCTGACGGCCGGCATCCCCGCGCTGATCATTCCGGACGGCACCGGCACGCACGTCGCCGCCGCGCGTCCAAAAGGCTCGGTGCCGCCCACGGTGAGCGGCACGGCGGCGGTTGCGGGTTATCCGAACCTGAGCGTTCCGATGGGGCTCGCGGACGGATTGCCGGTCGGTCTTTCCTTCGTTGGACCGAAATGGTCCGAGGCGACGCTGCTCGCCTATGGCTACGCTTACGAGCAGGCGTCCAAGAAGCGCGAAGCGCCGGCGGCCTATAAACAGGCCGTCGCGGGAGCCAAATAAACCCCCGAGTCTCGATGAGCCCTTTCAGAGCAACGTTGGAAGGGGCTCAAAAAGACTTCAAATTCGGCCCTTTTCGGGGGAATCCCCGGGGGTTGTTACGGGGCGTTTTGCTATGCAAAACTCGCCGCCACGCCGTTTAAGTCATTCGCATAAGGGGATGTGAAAATGATGATGAACCGCCGCTGTTTCACCAGCTTAGCCGTGCTCGTTTCGCTTGGTCTTGCCTCCTGCGGCAAGGACGAGCCCGCAGCGCCCTACAACGTCGAAGAAGTGCCGCTCTCGCAGATCTCCGACGATCTCGCGGCCGGCAAGATGACTTCGGCGGCCATCACCCAGTCCTATATCGACCGCATCGGCATGTACGACGGCCCGCTGAACGGCGTGATCGCGGTTGCGCCGGATGCGCTCCAACAAGCCGCCGCCTCGGATGCGCGCCGCAAGGACGGCAAAGCCCTCGGTCCGCTCGACGGCGTTCCCATTCTCCTCAAAGACAATATCGACGCGGTCGGCATGCCGACGACGGCGGGATCGTGGGCGCTCGAGCACAATATGCCCAAGCAGGATTCCGAAGTGACCCGCCGCCTGCGCGCGGCCGGCGCCGTGATCCTCGGCAAGGCGAACACCTCGCAGTTCGCCGGCATCCGCACCTCGACGGGCCTCAACGGTTCGACCCTGGGCGGCAGCACGCATAATCCGTACGACATCACGAAGTCGGCCGCCGGCTCCTCGAACGGTCCGGGCATCGCCGCCGCGACCACGTTCTCCGCCGGCACCATCGGCACGGAAACCTCGGGCTCCATCACCAGCCCGTCCAGCCAGAACGGCGTCGTCGGCATCAAGTCCACGATTGCCTTGGTTTCACGCCGCGGCATCGTTCCCATCAGCCTCACGCAGGACATGGCCGGTCCCATGACCCGCACGGTCCGCGACAACGCGATGGTGCTCAACGTCATCGCCGGCAGCGATCCGGGGGATCCGTGGTCCGCCGACGCCGACGCCAACAAGAAGGACTATGTTTCGCTGCTCTCGACCGATGGCCTGAAGGGCAAGCGCCTTGCCGTGCTGCGCGGCTTGCGCGGTCAGGACGAGCGCACCACGCCGGTCTTCGACGAGGCGCTCGCGGTTCTGAAAGCTCAGGGCGCGGACCTCGTTGAAGTGCCCGACACCAAGTGGATCGATATCCGTCCCGAGATGCGCATCGTCCTTCTGGCCGATCTCAAGGAAGATCTGAACAACTACTTCGCGACCATGCCCGATACCGTGAACGTCCGGACCGTGACGGACCTGATCGCGTTCAACGGCTCCGATCCGCGCGAGAGCATGCATAAGCAGGAAAACTTCACCGACGCCGACGCCACGGTCGGCGGCCGTTCCAACCCGGATTACCAGAAGACGCTGGCCGAGATGTTCCGCATCACGCGCGACGACGGCATCGACCGCGTGCTCAAGGAAACCGGCGCCATCGCGGTCGTCGCGGTGACCACCGCCCCGGCCGATACGATCCCGGTGGACGGTTCGACCACCAGCGGCGCGGTTTCGTCCGATCCGCGCGGCTCGCAAGCGGCCTCGTTGACCGCTTACGCGGCTTCGGCCGGTTATCCGCACATCTCGGTGCCGATGGGCCAGGTGAACGGCATGCCGCTCGGCCTCTCGTTCGCCGGCACGAAGTGGGCGGAAGGCGATCTCTATCCGCTCGCTTATGCCTACGAACAAGCTTCGAAAAAACGAGTCCCGCCGACGGCCTACAAACAGGCCGTAGCCCAGCCGAAATAATCAACCGCCGGAGCCCGCGTCACGATGAGTGGCGCGGGCTCCCGAGTTTTATGAGGGGAACATGAACGCACAACGGACTGTCATTGCGCTTGGAGCGGCGTTCGCGCTGAGCCTTTCCGCCTGCAATAAAGAAGAAGCGGCGAAGCCGTACGCGGTCGAGGAAGTCACGCTTGCGCAGGTCTCCGCCGATCTCGCCGCCGGCAAGACAACCTCGGTGGCCGTGACCCAGGCCTATATCGACCGTATCAAGACCTATGACGCGCCGCTGAAGGGCGTGATCCGCATCGCCGAGGATGCGCTCCAGCAGGCCGCCGCCGCCGATGCGCGCCGCAAGGACGGCAAATCCCTCGGACCCTTGGACGGCGTGCCGATCCTGTTCAAGGACAACATCGACGCCGTGGGTATGCCGACCACCGCCGGCTCCTACGCGCTGATCGACAACATGCCCAAGCAGGATTCCGAAGTGATCCGCCGGATGCGCGGCGCGGGCGCGGTCATTCTCGGCAAGACCAACACCTCGCAGTTCGCCGGCTTCCGCACCCGTCTGGCCTTCAACGGCTCAACGGTCGGCGGCGGCCCGCGCAATCCGTATGACCCGGCGAAGTCCGCCTGCGGATCGAGCAACGGGTCGGGCGTGTCCGGCGCGGCGAGCTTTGCCGCGGCGGCGGTCGGCACCGAGACCTCGGGCTCCGTGGTATGTCCGTCCTCGATGACCGGCCTCGTGGGCATCAAGCCGTCCATCGCCATGGTGTCGCGGCGCGGCGTCGTGCCGATCAGCCTGACGCAGGACACCGCCGGTCCGATGACCCACACGGTCCAGGATCTCGCGCTGATGATGAACGTGATGGCCGGTTCCGATGCGGGCGATCCGTGGAGCAAGGACGCCGATACGCACAAGACCGACTTCGTGGCCGCGCTCGATTCCAATGCGCTGCGCGGCAAGAAACTCGCGGTCGTGCGCGGCCTCGCTGGCTACGGCGAGAAGACCGAGGCGCCGTTCAACGAAGCGGTGGCCACGCTGACCGCGCAGGGCGCCGAGGTCGTGGAGGTCCCCAAGGAGATGTTCGAGGACCTGCTGCCCGAGATGCGCATCATCCTCCTTTATGATTTCAAGGAAGACCTGAACGCCTACCTCGCCACGACGCCCGACACGGTGAAGACCAGGACGCTGGCGGACCTCATCGCCTTCAGCACGTCCGATCCGCGCGAGAACATGCACGGCGTGAACATCTTCGAGGACGCCGAAGCCACCCAAGGCGGGCGCCAGAACCCCGAGTACATGAAGGTGCTCGAGTACGCCAAGCGCCGCGCCGGGCCCGAAGGGATCGACAAGGCCCTGTCCGACGCCGGCGCGGTGGCGATCGTCACGCTGACCGGTCCGCCTGCGTTTCCGATCGTGCCCGACGGCACCGATACCGGTTACGTGGTGGACGACGCGCCCAAGGGCTCGCGTCCGGTGAACCTCACCAATCACGCCGCCATCGCGGGCTATCCGCACATCACCGTGCCGATGGGCCTTGTCGAGGGCATGCCCGTCGGCCTCTCGTTCGTGGGACCGATGTGGTCGGACTCGCTGATGATTACGCTTGGATATGCCTACGAGCAGGCGTCGCACAAACGTGTGCCGCCGGCCGCCTACAAGCAAACCGTCGCCGCGAAACAGTAGAAAGAGGACGCCATGAACCGCCCACTCACCGCTATTGCGCTCGTTCTTTCCGTCACGCTTGCTTCATGCAGCAAGGAAGAGCCGCCGAAACCGTATGCCGTCGAGGAAGTATCGCTGAGCCAGGTGGCCGACGATCTCGCCGCCGGCACGACGACCGCGGTGGCCGTGACCCAGGCCTATATCGACCGCATCAAGATGTACGACGGTCCGCTGCACGGCGTGATCGCGATCGCGCCGGATGCGCTCAAACAAGCCGCCGATTCCGATGCGCGCCGCAAGGCGGGCAAGGTGGGCGCGCTGGAAGGCATCCCCATCCTCCTGAAGGACAACCTCGACGCGGTCGGCATGCCGACGACGGCGGGTTCGTGGGCGCTCGAGCACAACATGCCCAAGCAGGACTCGGTGGTGACCCACCGCCTGCGTGAAGCCGGCGCCATCATCCTCGGCAAGGCCAACACCTCGCAGTTCGCGGGCTTCCGCACCGCCACGGGCCTCAACGGTTCGACCGTCGGCGGCGGCACGCACAACCCATACGACATCACGCGCACCGCGGCCGGTTCCTCGAACGGTCCGGGCATCGTGGCGAGCGCCAGTTTCTCGGCCGGCGCCATCGGCACGGAAACCTCGGGCTCCATCGTCGGTCCATCGAACGTGAACGGCGTGGTCGGGATCAAGTCCACCATCGCGCTGGTTCCGCGCACCGGCATCGTGCCGATCAGCCTCACGCAGGACATGGCCGGCCCGATGACCCGCACGGTTAAGGACGCCGCCATGATCCTCACCGTCATCGCCGGCAGCGACGCCAGCGATCCATGGTCGATGGATGCCGACGCCCACAAGACCGACTACGTGAAGGCGCTGTCCACCGACGCCCTCAAAGGCAAGCGCCTTGGTGTCGTGCGCATCGGCCGCGCGTTCAACGAAAAGACCACGCCGGTGTTCGACGAAGCGCTCGCCACCATGGCGGCGCAGGGCGCGGAGATCGTCGAGATCGCCGAACCCGGCCTCGTCAACGTCGGCGGCCAGATGGGCCCGATCCTGCTGGCCGACTTCAAGGAAGACCTCAACGCCTACCTCGCGACCACCAATCCGGAGATGGTGAAGACCCGCACCCTCGCGGACGTGATCGCGTTCAACCAGACCGACCCGCGTGAAAGCATGCACCAGCAGGAAGCCTTCACCGACGCCGAAGCCACGGTGGGCGGACGCTCGAACCCCGAGTACCAGAAGATCCTCGCGGAAGGCAAGCGCCTGTCCGGCACCGACGGCCTGGATCGCGTCCTGCGCGACAACAACGTCGTCGCCATCGTCAGCCTGACCGGCGGTCCGGCCGGCCTGATCACCCCGGACGGCAGCGGCAAAGGCCCGCCGGGCTGGGCGAACCCGGAAGGCCCGGCGTCGTTGACCGCGCTCGCCGCGCTGGCCGGTTATCCGCATCTTTCCGTGCCCGCGGGCCAGGTCGACGGCCTGCCGGTCGGCGTTTCGTTCGTCGGCACCGCGTGGACCGAAGATCTGCTGATGAGCATGGGCTACGCCTACGAGCAGGCTTCGAAGAAGCGCGTTCCGCCGAAGCTCAGCCCGGCCCCGGCCCAAAGCAACTAAGAAAGAAACTAAGAAAGCGACCAAGGAGGTATCCGTGACCGACACCACCCGACGCGATGTGCTGAAAGCCGCCGCCTGGGCGGCGCCGGTCGCGGCTACGATCTCGAAGATCTCATCGGCGCAGGCGCAAGCCGCGCCGATGACCGAGCTCACCTCGGTCGAAGCGGTCGACCGCATCAAGAAAGGCGAGATGAAGGCCGAGGACTACCTGGCTGCGCTTCTGAAGCACTACGGCGCCCACAAGAACCTCAACGCCATCTGGCACATCGATCCCGCGCGGATCCAACAGGAAGCGCGCGGCGTCGATCAAACAAGAGCAAAGGGCGGCAAGCTCGGCGCGCTCGCCGGACTTCCGTTCGTGGTCAAGGACCAGATCGACGTCGCGGGTTATCCCACCACCGTCGGCTCGGTGGTGCTCAAGAACTACGTGGCCAGGAAGAACGCCGTGGTCGTCGACGCCATGGTGAAGGAAGGCGGGATCATGATGGCGAAGTCCGCCATGTCCGACCTTCTGACGGGCGGCAACGGCCGCTACTACCCGATGCCCCGCAATCCGTATGACCTGAACCGCATGACCGGCTCGTCGAGCACCGGCAACGGCGCGGCCATCGGCGGACGTATCGCACCCGCCGGGATCGGCGAGGACTCCGCGGGCTCGGTGCGCTATCCCGCCGCCTTCTGCGGCATCGCGGGGCTGCGCCCTTCGACCTACGCCTTCGATAACTTCTTCGATCACACCGACCGCAAGCGCTACTCCGGCCTCGGCATGGTGCCGCCGACGACGTGGATGGACACCATGGGTCCGATGGGCCGCACCGTGGCGGACGTGGCGCTGCTCGATGCCGCCATCACCGGCGAGAAGACGCCCAAGATGAACCTCGGCAAGGCCCGCATCGGCATCCCGCGCGCCGACTACTGGGATAAGCGCCCGCACGATCCGGTGGTGCGCAAAGTCATCGAAGAGGGCTTTGCCAAGATGAAGGAGGCCGGCGCGACCCTGGTCGAAGTCGATCTCGATGCCCTGATCGAGCTTTCGGAAAAAGACCGCCTCGGGCCGACCGTGACCCGCGTGGCCAAACCGATGTCCGAATGGCTGGCGGAGAATCTGCCGAGCGTGAGCATGAAGGACGTGGACGATATGCGCCGCCTGCACGGGTTCATTCCCGAGCCGCGCAACTATTGGCGTCCGAACGGCGCGCGCCCGGCGCAGCCCGAACCCAAGGGCGACGAGGAAATGGCGATGATGAAGGCCGCCTGGGCGACCTATTCGGGCGCCTTCAAGGACCATGGGATCGTTGCCCTGGCGATGCCGACCATCAACATCCTGCCGCCGCTGATCAAACATGACGTCACGACCCGCGAGACCCGCATCCTCGTGAACGGCGCCTGGGTCGAGGAATGGGACCTGATCCTCACCAACATCTGGTGGGGCTCTCGTTTCGGCGCGCCGGCCTTGAGCTTGCCGGTGGCCCTGGCCTCGAACGCCACGCCGAATCCGTCGGGCGCCCTGGCGATCGATATGCCGGTCGGGATGCAGCTTCAGGGCATGCCCGGCGCCGACGCCCGGATTCTCGGCCTCGGGATCGAGGTCGAGAAGACCTTCGGCCGCCTGCCGCCGCCGACCTATAAACATGTCGCGGTGTGATGCTTCCCGGATATCCGCTTTCGGCCTGTCTCGGTTTGGCGCCCCGGCGCATTTTACGGGCGAAGTGCACCCCGGCGACCGGCGACCGGTCGATGAGGGCCGATTCGGCCCCTTAAGACCCTCTAGCGCTCTTGCGCCCTCCCACATATAAACGACGCCCGCACCGCAACAATCAGGAGCCTTTCGCTGCATGTCGAGGAACGACCCTTCCTTTCTTGAACGCCAAAAAGCCTCGCAGGCCGCCAAACTCGCCCTGATCGCCAAAGCCAAAGAGAAGTCGGTCAACTCCGCCGAGTTCGCCGAGCGTCAGAAAGAGCGTATCGCGATCGCCGAAGCGCGCGATGAGCGCCGCGCGAAGCGCGATGAGGAAAAAGCCGCGGTCGCCGCCGAGCTCGCCGCAAAGAAGGCCGAGATCGAGGCCGAGAAGAAGCGCCTGGCCGAAGCCGAGATGCTGGCCAAGGAAGCCGAAGAGCGTAAGAAGATCGAAGACGCTCTCGCGCTGAAAGCGCAGCAGAAAGCCAACCGCGACGCCAAGTACGCCGCCCGCCAGGCGCGCCGCGACGAGCGCCGCAAAGGCCTGCCGGCGAAGGCCGAAGAAGAGACCGAAGATAAAAAGAAGAAGAAAAAGAAGAAAAAGTAGGGCGCCGCGCCGGAGCGATTTCGCCGGAGTGATTTCGCTGGAGCGATTTCTCTGCGCGAGACCACGCGACGGGCACGGCGTCTTTTTCTTGCGACACTTGCGACAGCGACACTTTCCGGATTTTTGAAGCCGGTGAAGGGCTTAGCCGCCGTTCGCGGTTTTGCGACACTAAGCGACACTGTGCGACACTTTCGCGCCCGGGCGTATTTTCAGCGCGCCGGGCCGCCGCGGCGTGGGGAGAATCGCGATTCACGATGTCAAAGAACCAAGCGCATTATAATACGCCATTTGACGGGCG
>JADZAK010000054.1 GCA_020852595.1 Rhodospirillaceae bacterium | reverse complement strand
TCGGCAGGCGGCGCCGCGCTCTGCGGCGTATTGATGAGCTGCCAGAAGCGGTCGCGGAGCGCGCCGGCTTCCGAGGACAGGTCCGTCTCGACGATGAAATCCTTCAAACGGTCCTGGCTTGGCATCAACGCCGGATCGTTCTTGATCTCCGGTTTGATATAGAGCGCCGAGGCGGCGACGGCATTGGCGTACCCCGTCGCGTTGCTGGCGCGCGCGGCGACTTCGGGACGCAGCACATAGTCGATAAGCTTGCGCGCCGTGTCCGGATGGGAGGCGGCCTTGGGGATCGCGAACAGCGCGAACCAGGCCACCGTGCCTTCCCGCGGAATGACGTACTTCAACTCGGGTCCGCGCCCCGCAGCGGCGATCATCGCACGCGCCTGGAACACGTCGCCCGAGGTCGCGAGCGCGAGACACACATCGCCGACGGCGAGACTATCGACCACATCCGAGGCCGTGAACTTCGAGATCGACGGACGCACGCCTTCCCACAGGCGCGTCGCGGTTTCCGTATCCTCGACCGCGCCCGATTCAGGCGCGAGACCGAGGTAGCGCAGCGCGATCGGGAAGGCGCCGCGCGGCGTATCGACCACCTGGACGCCGCACGCGGCGAGCTTGGCCAAGTGTTCGGCGTTGAACAGCAGCGACCACGAGTCGAGCGGAACGTCGGCCGAAAGGCGGGCGGCAATTTTCGCCTGATCGAACGCGAGGCCCAGGGTGCCCCAGGCCGCGACGATGCCGTGATGCTTGCCGGGATCATAAGAGTCCGCGCGCGCCATGATCGCGGGATCGAGATTGCCGCCGTTGACGAGGCGGTCCGGCGAAAGCTCGCTCAGCAGATCGGCGTCCGACAGACGCTTCAGTCCAATGCCGGACGCGAGTATGAGGTCATGGGTGAGCGCGCCGCCGCGCGCCAGCGTCTGAAGCTCCTCGAGCGTATCGTAGCGGTCGACGACGACTTTAACGCCGGTGTCGGCTTCAAAAGCGGCGATGACGTCGGACGGCAATACACGGCGCCACACCAGAATGCGCAGCTCTCCCGGCGCCGCCGCCGATCCGGCGGTTGCGGCGTCGGCGCCCGGCGGGCGCGCAGTCGGTACCGGCGCAAGCGTGAGATACAGCGCCCAGAATCCGATCAGAACCAGACTTAGGACACCGCCAAGCACCCAGGAGGGAATGCGCCGGGGCGGCGTTTTCGATTTCGAGACATCAGCCATGGCGCAATGTGTCCCGGATGGCCTTAAGCCCGCAAGTGGGGCCGCGCGCCCATTTTCCGGGACGTCCGCCTGACAGTAACAGTCTTGTCTCGCCTCACGGCCATGGCTAGGTAGATGCGCAAGAAAAGGACCTCTCGTGACAAGCGAAACCCCCGGCAACCGCATCCCGCGCACGGTCCTTATTACCGGCGCCGCGAAGCGCATCGGACGCGCCCTGGCCGAAGATTTCGGCGCACGCGGCTGGTCTGTGGCGATTCATTACAATGGATCGAAGCAAGAGGCGGATTCCGTCGCGCAAAATGTGCGCCGGTCGGGGGGACACGCGGTCACGCTGCAAGCCGACCTTGGCCAAGCCGGTGATGTCGCCGCGCTTGTGCCCAATGCCGTGAAGGAATTGGGCGTTATCGGATGCCTCATCAATAACGCCTCCATCTTTGAACAAGACGAAGCCACGAGCGCGACTCTCGATTCATGGGAGCGCCATCAGGCGGTGAATTTGCGGGCGCCGTTTTTCCTCACGCAGGCTTTCGCGAACCAACTGCCGGCGGGGGCCCACGGCGCGGTGATCAATATCATCGACCAGCGCATCTGGAACCTGACGCCGCACTTCATGTCCTACACGGTGAGCAAGACGGGCCTGTGGACGCTGACTCAGACGCTGGCCATGGCGCTGGCGCCGCGAATCCGGGTGAACGCCATCGGCCCGGGTCCCACTCTGCCCAGCCCCTATCAGAACCAGGCGCAATTCGACCGCCAGCAGGCCCGCATGCCGTTGGGCCGGGGAACCAACCCGGCGGAAATTTGCGCCGCGGCCCACTTCATCCTTGAAGCGCCGGCCATGACGGGCCAGATGATTGCCTTGGACGGCGGCCAGCACCTCGGCTGGACGGGGGACGCCCATGACCATGAATGACCATGATTAGTCAGGACCGCGACTAAGGTGCGCCTATGAATACGCCGGCCGGCAAGCCCGTGATCGAACCCCTTCGCATCGCCGATGCGGCCCTGGGCCTGCGGCACGTCTTCGTGCGCGACCTGGTCGTGGCCTGCAATATCGGCATCCACCAACACGAGAAAACGGGCCCACAACGGGTCCGGATAAGCGTGGATCTCGGGGTCCTCGAGGGTCTCTCGCCGCACGACGACAAGCTTGAAAACGTCGTGTGTTATGAGGAAATCGTGACCCGGGTCCGCGGCATCGTCGCCGACGGGCATATCAATCTGGCCGAGACACTGGCCGAGCGCATTGCCAGCGTCTGTCTCCAGAACCCCCTGTGCCGGTCCGCCCGGGTGCGGGTCGAGAAACTGGACGTGTTCGCGGATGCGAACGGAGCCGGCGTCGAAATCGAGCGGCTGTCCAAAATCCCGCTCCGGTAGTCGACTCGCCGTAAACCTGGGGTTTCTTGTAATCGAATCGCAACCCAGGGCCATGGACAGGGGCGAGTCAAGGTAAGTTGTGCACAAGGATCCGATAGGTTTTTTGCTTGTCCATTGCGGCGGCGCAAACCATGCCGGAGTCGCAACGAACCGGGCCCCGTCATAAAAAAAGTTAAATAATTCAAAACGATAGTTTTTATGCCCTTTTTTTGGGCATAGGGAACAAAAACCCCAATAGCTTAGGTAGAGCCCCTGTCGGGCCCTACATTTCAACAGACTTATCCACAGGATTCGTGGATATCCGTCACGGGACGGTCACACCCTCGAAAATCAAGCCCGCCCGTGAAACCGGAGGTCTGTGGAAGATGTCTGTAAAACCGGCGCGCGCCTCCGGTTTTGGATTGCGGGCCGGGGGTAAACCTCGCAAGTAAGGGCATATGGTTCACGTCCCCGACCCGCCGCCGCCCGCCGAAGACGCCGCCGGTCTACCCGTAACGCCGCCCGTCACGGATGAGCCGGCCCCGGCGGACAGCGGCAAGGGCCTCGGCGTGCTCACCGAGGCCGTGAAGACCCTGAGCGGGGCTCCGGGGGTCTACCGGATGCTGAACGCCAAGGGCGACGCCCTGTACGTCGGCAAGGCCAAGAACCTCAAAAAGCGGGTGTCGTCGTACCTGCGCGTGGACCGTATGCCGCTGCGCCTCCAGCGCATGGTTTACGAGACCCATAGCTTCGAAGTGGTGGTGACCCACACCGAGGCCGAGGCCTTGCTGCTGGAAAGCAACCTCATCAAGCAGCTGAAACCCCGGTACAACATCATCTTCCGGGACGACAAGTCGTTCCCCTACATCATGATCGAGGGCGGTCACGACTATCCGCGCATCCTGAAGCACCGCGGCGCGCGCGCGAAGGGCAGCGAGTATTTCGGGCCTTTCGCCTCGGCCCATTCCGTGAACGCGACCCTGACCACGCTGCAGAAGGTGTTTTTGCTCCGCAGCTGCACGGACGCGGTCTATTCCAGCCGGACACGCCCCTGTCTGCTGTTCCAGATCAAACGCTGCTCGGCGCCGTGCGTGGGCCGGATCGCGAAGGACGACTATGCCGACCTCGTGCGTCAGGCGCGCGATTTCCTGACCGGCGACAGCCGGACGGTGCAGCAGGAACTGGCCCGGCGCATGGATGCGGCGGCGGCCGCGCTCCAATACGAAGCGGCGGCGTCGTTCCGGGACCGTATCCGGGCCATGACCCAGGTCCAGGCGCATCAGGACATCAACGTGACGGGTGTCGGTGAAGCCGACGTGGTGGCGCTGCACCGGGCCGGCGGAAACGCATGCGTGCAGGTGTTTTTCTTCCGCGGCGGCCAGAACTTCGGCAACCGCGCCTACTTCCCCGCCCACGCGGGCGACGAGGAGGACGGCGCGATCATGGAAGCCTTCCTCGCCCAGTTCTACGAGTCCTTTGCCGCGCCGAAGGAGATCCTCACCAACGTCGCGCCGCCCAACGTGGATCTCATCACGGAGGCTTTGACCCTGCGCGCCGGACGCAGCGTCACCATTGCCCAGCCGCAGCGCGGCAACCGGCGCAAGCTGATGGATCACGCCGAGATCAACGCGCGCGAAGCGCTGCTGCGCCGCATGGCCGAGAACACGGCGCAACGGAAATTGCTGGAAAGCACGGCGCAGGTGTTCGGCCTGGCCACTCCGCCGCAGCGCATCGAGGTCTACGACAACTCGCATATCTCGGGCACCGGCACCGTGGGCGCGATGATCGTCGCGGGCCCGGAAGGCCTGGTGAAAAACGCCTACCGCAAGTTCAACATCAAGGCCGCCGAACTCGCGCCCGGCGACGACTACGCCTCCATGCGCGAGGTGATGACGCGCCGCTTCAGCCGCGCGCAGAAGGAAGACCCCGAACGCACCCTTGGCCAGTGGCCCGACCTCGTCTTGCTCGACGGCGGCATCGGACAGCTGAACGTGGCGCTGAAGGTGCTGGCGGATCTGGGTATTTCGGACTTGTGCATCGCGGCCATCGCCAAGGGTCCGGACCGCAATGCGGGGCGCGAGCAGTTTTTCATGCCGGGCCGCGCGCCGTTCATGCTGCCGCCCAATCACCCCACCCTCTACTTCCTGCAGCGTCTGCGCGACGAGGCGCACCGGTTCGCGATCTCGGCGCATCGCGCCAAGCGCTCGAAAGCCATCGGCCAGTCGCTGCTCGACGAAGTGACCGGCATCGGCGCCGTGCGTAAGAAGTCACTTTTACGTCATTTCGGTTCGGCCAAGGCGGTGGCCGCCGCGGGCCTCCAGGATTTGCAAGCCGTGCCCGGAATCAGCGCCGCGACGGCGAAAAAAATCTATGACCATTTCCATCCCGGCGGGTAGAGTCGCCGGGAAGAGAAGGACACGCCGTTTGCTGAATTTGCCGAACCTCCTGACCATCTCGCGGATCTTCGTGATCCCGATCGTGCTCGTGCTGATCGTGTTCGACGAAACGTGGGCGCGGTGGACGGCGTGCGGCCTTTTCACCCTCGCCGGCATCACGGATTTCTTCGACGGCTACATCGCCCGGCGCTCCAACCTGGTGTCGCCGCTGGGCCGCTTCCTCGATCCGATCGCCGACAAGCTGCTGGTGGTCGCGGTGCTGTTCATGGTCGTTGCCCTGCCGGGCCGCGTGAACGAATGGTCGCTGTTTCCGGCGCTGGTGATTCTCCTGCGGGAGATCATGGTCTCGGGCCTGCGCGAATTCCTCGCCGAACTGCGTGTCGGCCTGCCGGTGAGCAAACTCGCGAAGGTCAAGACGACGGTGCAGATGGTCGCGCTCGGCTTCCTGATCGTCGGGGACGCCGGCCCCGACGCCATCCCCGCCAAGCTCATCGGCGAAATCGGCATTTGGGCCGCCGCCGTCATCACGCTTATCACCGGCTACGACTACCTGCGCGCCGGTCTCAAACATATGGCGGGAGACGCGAAGGCGTGATGACCGTCCTGTACTTCGCCTCGGTGAAGGAGAAGGTCGGCCTTTCCGAGGAACAGGTGGATCCGCCCGCGAGCGTCGCGACGGTCAATGATCTCATCGACTGGCTCGCGGCCCGCAGTCCCCGGCACGCCGAAGCCTTCGCAAGCCGCGGCATGATCAAGAGCGCCGTGGATCAGACCCACGTCCCGGCCTCCGCGTCCGTGGCCGATGCCCGCGAGGTCGCCTTTTTCCCGCCGGTCACCGGCGGATGACAACCGCCCCGTCGAACGTACGCATCCAGTCCACCCCGTTCGATCCCGGCGCGGAACTCAACGCCTTCCTGAAAGAAACGCCCCATGCCGGCGGCATCGCCGTCTTCATCGGCCAGATGCGCGATTTCAAGGGGCCGGACCGCGCGACGGGCGCGCCTGTCAGCGCGATGGCCCTCGAACACTATCCGGGCATGGCGGAGAAAGAACTCGGCGCGCTGATCGACGAGGCGCGCGGCCGCTGGAAACTCGACAACGTGCGCGTCATTCACCGTTCCGGCGATCTGGCGCCCTCGGATCCCATCGTGTTCGTCGCGGCGGCCTCCGCGCACCGCGTCGACGCGCTCGAAGCCTGCACGTTCCTCATCGACTGGCTCAAAACCAAAGCGCCTTTCTGGAAGAAAGAAACGACCGGAACGGGCGCGGCATGGGTCGACGCAACCGGCGCGGACGACGTGCGCGCCGCGCGCTGGGACAAAGCTTAACTCACTTTCGTTGCAATCGCGGCGCGTGCAAACGCTGTGGTTGCAGAGGATTCATGCAACGTGAGCGCCGCCGCGGGTGTTCTTGTCGCATCACTGTTGTCGTCGCCAGAAGGGCGTCCCTTGGCTGCGTTGTTCGAGATCATTCAGTACGAAGTGCAGGTCCTCCAAGGCGGGAACTGGCACGTTCGTACCCGGTTCACCCGCACCGAACGCGAGCATGCGTTCACCGAAGCGCGGCGCGCCGACCTCAATGACATGCTGCCGGCCCGGGTGGTCCGCGACGCCTACGATCCGCAGAGCGGGCACAGCCAGGAAACCGTCATCTTCTCGAGCGACCGGGCGAAAACGCACGGCACGCGCGCCGTCCCTCCCACCGCGCCGCGCGCCAAGTCCGCGCACCGCGCCGCATCGAAAAGCCGGCACGCCCGGCTCAACGAAAAACCGCCCCCGCTTGTCTTCCGCGCCGTCATGGCGCTCGGCGTGGGCCTCCTGACCGCGCTGCTCGTCACCTCCATCACCACCTGGATGACGGCGCCGCAGCCGGAAAGCTTCGCGAGCGTGCTCGCGCGGACGCCGTCATCGGGCTCTCCCATGACCCTGTTCGTGGCCGTGATGCTGTTCAGCGTGTTCACAATGATGCGCGGGCCGCTCGGTATTTCACGTCTCGCGCGCGCCTTGGGCGCGATGCTGGAGCAGGAACCGGACGCGCCGGCCGAGGCCGCGCCGCGCGTGCGAACGAAGGCGCCCCCGGTCCGCGCCGAGGTGCCCATGCCGCCGGACCTCGATCAAGACAGCCACCTTCTCTCCCTCGCCCGCGTGACGTTCGCGCGTTTCTTCACGGAAGCCGCGCCCGCGAACGCCGCCAAGGCGGTCGAGGACACACTGGGCCGCCGCGGCCTCGCGCTCTATCTCGCGGGCGCGGTCAGCGAGCTCGCGTCACACATCGAGATGCCCTCGCCGGGCGATCTCCTGGCACAGATCGCGCCCGATCTTCTGCGGGCCGCCGTGAACGAAGCGCTCACCGAATTGCGCGACCTCGGCATGGCGGACACCGCTCTCTTGTCCGCCGGCCGCGCCGGGATGCGCAAATATGTGACGGCGGCGGACGAACGCCCGTCGATGGCGACGGCTTTGGCCACCTGGCACAAGGCGATGCGCGCCGACGCGCAGTTGCCGCCGGTCCTGCGCGAGATGAAGGCGTCCTAGCCTCGAGGCCTCACAACCGCGCGCCTTGACCCTCAGTCAAATTGCAATTTGAAAATGAAGGTTGTGTTCGATCGCGCGAAAAGCGAACGGAACGTCGTCGAGCGCGGCCTCGCCGAATAAACATTCGTAAGGGCGATATAACAAAACCGCCGCAGATGAACCGCGGCGGTTTGTAAATCAGAAAACAGATAACCCTTGGATCCCCGGCCCTGCGGGCCAAGGATGCCCGAAAGGTCTTAAGCGGCGCTCGAGATCGACGGCTTGCCCACGGCGATGTCGAAGTCCGACATCAGGTTGCGGCAGATTTCGCCCGGGGTGAACTTGTACTGGCCGATCTCGCGCACCGGCGTGACTTCCGCGGCGGTGCCGGTCAGGAAGCATTCGCTGGCCTTCGCGAGTTCGTCCGGGAAGATCGCGCGCTCGACCACCTTGTAGCCGCGCTTGCGGGCCATCTCCATGACCGCGCGGCGCGTGATGCCGTCGAGGAAACAATCCGGCGTCGGGGTGTGGATTTCGCCGTTGAAGACGAAGAACACGTTGGCGCCCGTGGCTTCGGCGACCTGACCGCGATAATCGAGGAACATGGCGTCGTCGTAGCCTTCGCGCTCGGCCTTATGCTTGCTGATCGTGCAGATCATGTAGAGGCCCGAGGCTTTCGCTTTCACCGGTTCGGTTTCCCCCGACGGACGCTTCCAGTCGGACCATTGAAGTCTTACGCCCTTGAGGCGCGCTTCCAGGCTGAAGTATTGCGCCCACTGCCAGCTCGTGATCGCGACGTTGATGCGCGAGTCCTGCGCGCCGACACCCATCATCTCGCTGCCGCGCCACACGATCGGGCGCACATAGGCGTCCGTCTGAGTGTTGGCTTTCAGGGTTTCGTAGGTGGCGTCGTTGATCTGCTGCGGCGTGAAGGGGATCGTCATGTCGAGCATCTTCGCCGAGAAGAACAGACGCTCGGTGTGCTCTTCCAGCTTGAACACCTTGCCGCTGTACGCACGCTCGCCTTCGAAGACCGACGACGCATAGTGAAGGGCATGGGTGAGGATGTGGACCTTGGCGTCACGCCACGGCACCAGTTGGCCATTCATCCAGATAAAGCCGTCACGATCGTCAAACGAAGCGCCCATGGAGACCTCCTAACGCGCGGACGCGCCTCGGCTCGTTCCGCGGCGCGTAATTTTATTACTCAATAAACCGTATATTTGGTAACATTCGAAACATCTTCACGTCAATACTGGTAACAAATGGAGCGATTTATGTCAACAGTGCTGACATAATCGTCCCACACGCTATGCTCTGGGTGAAGCTTTCGAGAAAGTGCGCGACCATGGCCGAACCAAAAACTATCGTCAATCCGCTGTTCCTGCGTGAAGACGACCTCCGCCAAGCCATTGAATTGCTGTTCTTTGCCTACCGCGACTTTACGGCGCGGGGCGACGCGATCCTCGCGCGGCAACATTTCGGCCGGGCCCATCACCGCATCCTTTATTTCGTCGGCCGCTACCCCGGAATTCCGGTCGGCGACCTTCTGGATATCCTCAACATCACAAAACAGAGTCTGTCCCGGGTGCTGAGTCAGCTCGTGCGCGAGGAATACGTATTGCAGAAGCCCGGGACACGCGACCGCCGCCAGCGGCTGTTGTACCTGACCGACAAGGGCAAGACCCTGGAGCGCGAGCTGACCAGCGAACAGCGCATGCGCTTCGCCGCCGCCTACAAGGACGCGGGCGCCGTGGCCGTCGAAGGTTTCCGCAAGGTGATGCTGGGCATCATGGACGCCAAGGCCCGCAAGCGCTTCCTCAGCCCCTTTGAAACATGAACACCTCCGTCCCCGCCAAGAGCAGCGAGCCTTATCCGCCGCACATCCTGGTGGTGGACGACGACACGCGCCTGCGGACCCTGCTGAAGAAGTTCCTGGGCGAAAGCGGCTACATGGTCAGCGCGGCCGCCAACGCGGCCGAGGCGCGGCGCCAGATGAGCTCGCTGACATTCGACCTGCTGGTCGTCGATGTGATGATGCCCGGCGAGGACGGTTACGCCCTTACCAGGACCATTCGCGCGCAGAGCAACGTGCCGATCCTGATGTTGACGGCCATGGGCGAAGCGACGAACCGCATCAAGGGCCTCGAGCTCGGCGTCGACGATTACATGGCCAAGCCGTTCGAGCCGAAGGAACTGGTCTTGCGCATCGGTTCGATCCTGCGCCGCGCGCCGCCCCCGCCGCCGCAAGCCGTTTCAAAAACCGAACTCAAATTCGGCGCCTGCCGCTACGACATGGCGCGCAAGCAACTCACGCAGAACGGCGAGCCGGTGCATCTCACCGTCGCCGAGAACGAGCTTCTCCATACCCTCGCGCAGAAGGCCAATGAGGCCATCGAGCGCTCGGATCTTGGCGTCACCGAGGACGCCGGCTTCAATCCGCGCACGATCGACGTGCAGATCACCCGGCTTCGGCGCAAGATCGAGCCGGACCCGCGTCAGCCGCGCTATCTGCAGACGGTGCGCGGCACCGGCTACATGCTGAGGACAGATCCGTGACGCCTTTGGACAAGAGCGGCGCACCGGGCGCGCACATGCCCCAAAACTCCTGGCTGAAGTGGCCGGAGCCGGCGGCGCTCGAGCGCATCATGCCGCGGACCCTGATGGCGCGCGTCAGCCTGACCATCGTCGTGCCGCTGATCCTGGTGCAGCTCATCTCGACCTACGTGTTCTACGACAATCACTGGGACACCATGAGCCGGCGCATGACCCAGGACCTGGCCGGGGACATCGCCTCGGTCTCGGCCCTCATGGCCGAGTTCCAGGATCCGGACCAGCGCGCATGGGTCGCGGCCAACGCCAAGCAGACCATGGAGCTCGACATCAGCTTCACCGCGGGCGCCAAGCTGGAACGTGTCGATGCGGTGAACGAACCCGAGGATCTCGCGCTCTTCCGGGAAGCCTTGCGCGGCGTCTTGCACCAGCCCTTCTCCATTGACCGTTTTGCCTTCCGCACCGATCGTCTTGTCGCGATCCGCGTGCAGACGGAAGACGGCGTCATCACCGTGCTCGCGCCACGAAGGCGCATTTTTTCCAACAGCACGCTGGTCTTCGTGATCTGGATGGTCGGCTCCTCCATGCTGCTCTTCGGCGTCGCGACCGTGTACCTGCGCAGCCAGGTCGCCATCGTGCGCCGGCTGGCGCGCGCGGCGGAAAACTTCGGCAAGGGCCGCGAGGTGCCGGACTTCCCCAGCGACGGGCCTTACGAAGTGCGCCAGGCGGCACGGGCGTTCAATCTGATGCGCGCGCGCATTCAGCGGCAAATCGCCCAGCGTACTGAAATGCTGGCGGGCGTTTCGCACGACCTGCGCACGCCGCTGACGCGGCTCAAGCTTCAACTGGCGATGATGGAGAACCGTTCGCAGGACATCGCGGATTTACGCGAGGATGTCGCCGAAATGGAACGCATGCTGGAGGCCTATCTGGCCTTCGCGCGCGGCGACGGCGCCGAGGAGGCCGCCCCGACCAACGTCGCCGAATTGATCGAGGGCGTCGTGAGCAGGTTCCGCCGCGACGGCAGGGGAATCGGCCTTGCGATGAGCGGACTGCCGAAACAGGTCGCCCTCAAGGCGGTGGCTTTCGAACGATCGCTGGGCAATCTCATCAGCAACGCGGCGCGTTACGGCACGCGCGTCGAGGTGCATGCGCGGCGCATCGAGGGCTCGATTCAGATCGATGTGGATGACGACGGACCCGGCATTCCCGCCGACAAGCGCGAGGAGGTGTTCCGCGCTTTCCATCGCCTGGAACCTTCGCGTAATCCGGAAACCGGCGGCATCGGCCTGGGCTTGACCATTACCCGCGATATCGTGCGCGGCATGGGCGGCGAGGTGACTCTGGTGGACAGCCCGCTGGGCGGTCTTCGCGCGACGGTGACGATTCCACTCTAG
>JADZAK010000053.1 GCA_020852595.1 Rhodospirillaceae bacterium | reverse complement strand
CGATGATCCTGCTGATCGCTTGCATCAACTTCACCAATCTCGCCACCGCCCGCGCCAGCCAGCGCGCCCGTGAGGTGGCGCTGCGCAAGGTGCTCGGCGCCCGGCGCGAACAGCTCGTGTTCCAGTTCCTTTCGGAATCCCTGTTGCTGTCCGTGATCGCCTTCGTGCTGGCCATCGTGTTCGTCTACGCCGCGCTGCCGGTCTACAACACGGTCCTGCAACGTGAGCTCGGCCTCAACTTCATGGCCGGCGACATGCTCGTTCCGATGATGGCCGTATTGATTGTGTTCGTCGGCCTGGCGGCGGGGCTTTATCCGGCGCTCTATCTCTCAAGCTTCCGCCCGGCGCGGATCCTCAAAGCCAATAAATCGGCCGCCGCCGAGGGGTCGGGCCGCCTGCGCGCCGGTCTGGTTGTGGTCCAGTTCGCGATTTCCATCGGCCTCCTGGTTTGCACGACTGTGATCTACACCCAGACGGTTTTCGCCCGGAACATGGACCCCGGCTTCGATCGCACGGGCCTGCTCATCGTCCGCATGCCCTACGGCGACGAGTACAAGTCGCTGCGTACAACCATCGCAGCCGAAGCCGCGAAAGTGCAAGGCGTGACCGGCGCTGCGTTCAGCAGCGCGGTCCCGACGGACAACGACAGCAACAACAACATCTTCGAAATCCCGGGCAAACCCAGCCCGAACCCGATCCTCATTTCGGACCGCACGGTCGATTTCAATTACTTCGAGACTTACAAGATCCCGCTTCTGGCCGGCCGCTTCCTTGAAGACGGCCGTGGCGGTGACGACTACACCGGCTCCGACGAGGACAAGGCGGCGCGCGGGGGCAACATCCTTCTCAACGAAGCCGCGCTGGGAAAATTGGGATTGGGCTCGCCGCAGGACGCCATCGGCAAGGAATTCCGCATCGGCGTCGGCAGCGCGGACAGAGACAGCCGTCAGGCGACCGTCACTGTCGTCGGCGTCGTCGGCAACGTGGCCTACCGCTCGGCGCGCGACCCGATCGAGCCCACGTTCTATCAGCGCGACGAGGAGGACTTCTATAACCTCACGGTGCGCACGGACGAAGTCTCGGGTTCCGCCGTAAATGCGGCGCTTGAGAGGATCTGGCGCCAGGTGGAGCCGCAGATCCCGTACCGCTCGGAATTCATGCAAGTCCGCGTCGATGCCCAATACGAACAGGAAGAGGCCGAAGCCACGATGTTCGCTGCCTTCAGCGCACTCGCGATCATCATCGGCGCGCTCGGTCTGTATGGGCTCGCTCTCTTCAGCGCCGAGCGCCGCACCAAGGAGATCGGCATCCGCAAGGTTCTGGGCGCCAAGGTGCAGGATGTCGTGCGCCTCCTGGTGCTCGACTTCTCGAAGCCGGTGCTCGTCGCCAACCTGATCGCCTGGCCGGTGGCCTGGTACCTGATGCGCGATTGGCTGAACGGCTTCGAGCACCGCATCGCCCTGAACCCCGTGATCTTCGGCGCCGCCGGCTTCCTCGCGTTGCTGGTCGCCTGGCTCACCGTGGGCCGCCACGCGTTCCGTGCCGCGCAGGAAAACCCGATCCGCGCGCTGCGTTACGAGTAATCCGGGTAACGGGCCTACTTCGGAATCATCCAGTCGAAGAGATACTGCTGACCCATGACGAGCAGGCCCAGCAGCACGGTCAGGATGATGCTGTGTTTGAACGGGCGCGCCAGCACTTCGCCCTCGCGCCCCGCGAGGCCGGTGATGGACGTGCCGGTGGTGAGATTCTGCGGCGAGATCATTTTCCCAAGCACGCCGCCCGAGGAGTTGGTGGCGGCCATCAGGACGGGATCGAGATTGAGCTCGCGCGCGGCGACGACCTGCAGGTTCCCGAACAGCGCATTCCCGGACGTGTCGCTGCCCGACAGGAACACCGCGAGCCAGCCAAGGAACGCCGACAGGAACGGGAAGATGAAGCCCGCCGAAGCGACGGCGACGCCCAGCGTATAGGTCATGCCGGAGTAGTTCATCAGATAGGCGAGGCCGATGATGAGCATCGTCGTGAGGGCGGGCATGCGCCATTGCTTGAAGGCGTCGGCGAAGGCACGCGCGAGTTCGCCCAGCTTCAGGCGCACGAGGATCGCGACCAGAAGGGAGGTGACCAGAATGGCCGTGCCCGTGCCGAGCGGCTGGAAATTCCAGATGGCGGCGTAGGGGCGGTCATAGGTCGTGATGAAGATCCGGTTGTGCAGGGCGGGCCACTGCACCGGGATCTGACCGATGCCCGCCACCTTGAAGTGAGTCCACAGGATCACGACGGCGGCGAGCAGGGTCCAGGGGATCCATCCATGCCAGTTGCCGACGGTGGCGGCGCCTTGCACGCGTGTCTCGGCCGGTGCGTTCAAAGCGAAAGCCGGATCGGCCGGCATCTTCCAGACTTTGATGAAGGAGACCGTGAGGATCAGTGAGCCCATGGAGGCGAGTACGTCCGTGAGCGCGTAACTGAGATAATTGGACGTGACGAATTGGGCGAGAGCAAAGGAGCCGCCCGCGACGAAGAGGACCGGCCATACGCCTTTCAGCGCGCGAAGGCCGCCGTAGAGACCGATGGCGTAGAACGGCAGCAGGAACGCGAGGAACGGAAGCTGACGTCCGATCATCGCGCCGAGGGTTTGGTCGGACAGTTGCGTGACCGCGCCAAGCGTGGTCACGGGCGTACCAAGCGCGCCGAAGGCGACGGGCGCGGTGTTGAAGATCAAGGTGAAGACGATGGCTTCCATGGCCGGGAAACCAAGCGCGATCAGGAGCGCGCTGGTGATGGCGACGGGCGTTCCGAAGCCCGAGATCCCTTCCAAGAGACAGCCGAAGGAGAAGCCGATCACCACCAGGACCACGCGGCGGTCGTTGGGCAGGTGCTCCATCATCCAGGCGCGGAACGCATCGAAGCGTCCCGATATGACGGTGACGTTGTAGAGGACCAGCGCGTTGAACACGATCCACATCACCGGCACGAGAGCGAAGGCCGCGCCGTCGGCGATGCTGCTGAACGCGGCGACGGCCGGCATTTGCCAGGCGGTGACCGCGATGATGAGGCCGACAAGGAGACCGGCGCCGGCGGCTTGCCAGGCGGGCCGGCGGATGACGCCGAGGAAGACGAGAACCACCGCGATCGGGATCGCGGCCACGGCAAAGGACCACAGCAAACTTTCGCCGACCGGCGTCACCAGCTGATTGAACAAGGCTAACCCCCCTTAGCTAAGTTCGGTCTTTCTCACGCCGATCTGATTACGTACGTCTCCCAAATACTTGCGCGGCCCTGTCGGGCGCGTGGGGATCATGCTAAGCTGGCACCGTGCCAAGGTGTATTGGAATCTTCGGGACAGCCATGAAAGACGACCCTTACGCGAGTCCGCGCACGGACCAGGCCGCCCCCGACTTCTGGTCGCGGGTCCGGCAGACCTTCCGGCTGGTGGTTCATATTCCCGATTACGATACCTACGTGCGCCACCTCCAGGCGAACGAACCGGGCAAGCCGGTGCCGACGTACGAAGAGTTCATCACGATCTGTCAGGAGCGCCGCTTCTCGAACGGCTACCTGATCGGCAAGTGTTAGGCGCGTTTCGCGCGGCGGGTCCGAGGTTCGGCTTTCGCGCATGTGACCGCGATGTCCGCCACCCTCTCGGCGATTGAATTTCCTGGGTTGTCCGGCCAACTCGCCGTGAACGAAAGTTCCGGCAACGCGTTTTCAGACCTGATGATCCGCAATTTTTTCTCGGCGATCTCCCGTTCGACGATTGCGGGAGGAATGATCGCGATGGCCCGGCGATCGAGCGCCATGCGCACGGCAGGCGCCAGCGAAGCGGTGGCGTGCAGGCGGATCGGCGGAAGGTCCGGGCGCGCGAACAACGCGCTGATCTCCATGTACGGGCGCGTGCGGCGTGAAAACGTGATCAAGGGATGTTTCGCAAGCGCGGCAAGCGGCACGGGGCCCGCCGGCAAAGAAAGCGCGGGGCTCGCGATGAAGGCGAGCGGAAAGCGGCACAGATCCTGGTTGCGGATGGACGGGGTGCTCACAGGGCCGAGCAGAAAGGCCAGGTCTATTTCCTGCGCCACAAGGCGTTCGCGCAGGTTGGCGGAGATGTCGACCTCGATCTCCAGCGCCAGGGATGGATACATCTCGGCGACTTGATCGATGAAGCGCGAGAGCCATGTGTGGACGATGGTTTCCGAAACGCCCAAGCGCAGCACGCCGCGCACGGCGGAACGCTCGGCCAGCGCTTTCTCCATTTCTCCCCGCATCCGCAACAGACGCTCGGCATGGATCAGCAGGTCGCGGCCTTCCTTGGTCGCGACCACGGGCCGGCTCTCCCGCTTGAGAAGCTGAACGCCGAATTCGGCTTCGAGCTGTGCGATGCGCTGTGAGATCGCCGGCTGGGTCGCGGACAATTTTGCCGCCGCGCCATGAAAGCTGCCGAGTTTGACCACCCAGACGAAGGTTTCGAGAGTCTTGAATTCGGCCATGGCCAAACCGTGATTAGAAAATTTTATCAAATTCAATCAAAACCGATAATTGGACATGGCGCAAGCGGCTCCCTTATCCAGGCAGGGGGGAGGGAGCCATGACCACGATGGATCGGATGCGAGAGCCGCTTGCCGTCCGGAAAGCTTGCCGGACCGGCGCTTTTGACGGACCGACGTCCGGGCAGGCCCCCGGGTTCGCGCAAGGCAATCTCGCGATCCTGCCGGCGGACCTCGCCAAGGACTTCCACGCCTTTTGCCGGGCCAACCCGAAGCCGTGCCCGATCCTCGGCGTTTCGGAGCCCGGCAATCCGCACATCCCCGGGCTTGGCGCCGACCTCGATCTCCGCAGCGACCTGCCGCGCTATCGCGTCTGGAAAAAGGGCAAGATGATCGATGAACCCGCCGACATCGCGAAATACTGGCGGGACGATCTCGTCTCTTTTGTGATCGGCTGCTCCTTTTCCTTCGAAGAGTTGTTGATGCAAGCCGGGCTTTCCATCCGCCATATCGAGGCGCGCACGACCGTTCCCATGTACCGCACCAGCATCGCCACCACGCCCGCTGGACCTTTCGGCGGGCCGATGGTCGTCTCGATGCGCCCCTTCAAGACGTCCGATGCTATTCGGGCTATTGAGATTACCAGCCGATACCCGCAAGCTCATGGCGCGCCGGTGCACTTCGGCCGGCCGGACTTGATCGGGATCAGGGAGATCGGCGCGCCGGATTTCGGCGAACCATCCTCGGTTGCCGACGATGAAGTGCCCGTGTTCTGGGCGTGCGGTGTTACGCTACAGCAGGCGGTCGAGACGGCGAGGCCGGATTTCGCGATCACGCACGCGCCGGGGCGCATGATCGTGACCGACCTGCCGATCGCGCTTGCCGGCGCATAACGGTCTTGGGGGGAGCTTGATGCCACCTGACATGGAACAGGCGTCCGCACAGCCGGGCCGGAAAATGTTCGGCTGGTATGGAGAGTTCGACGGCAAGGGCAAGAAGACCTTCTGGGCCTGCTTCCTCGGCTACGGCTTGGACGCCTTCGATCTGCAAATCTACAGCTTCGTGATGCCGGTGCTCGTCGGCTTGTGGAGCATGTCCAATACCCAGGCCGGCCTGATCGCGACCTCGGCGCTCGCGATTTCGGCGCTCGGCGGCTGGCTCGCCGGCATGCTGGCCGACAAGATCGGGCGCGTGCGGCTCTTGCAGATCACCGTCGCGTGGTTCGCGTTCTTCACGTTCCTTTCGGGCTTCGCCAACAATTTCGAACAGCTGCTGATCATTCGCGGGCTGCAAGGCCTCGGCTTCGGCGGCGAGTGGGCCGCGGGCGCTGTGTTGATCGGCGAGATCGCCAAGGCCCAGCATCGCGGCAAGGCTGTCGGCATGGTGCAGAGCGCCTGGTCGTGGGGCTGGGGCTTGGCCGCGCTCATGGCGACTCTCGCCTTCCAGATCCTTCCGCCGGAAATCGCCTGGCGCGTGATGTTCTTCATCGGGATTTTGCCGGCGGGCCTGATCTTCTTTGTCCGGCGCATGGTGCCGGAGTCCGAGGTCTATCTGCAGGTGCAGCAAGCGCCCGGCGAACGGCGCAGCGTGTTCTCCATTTTCTCGAAGGACCTGCTCTACACAACTTTCTTTGGGTCGTTGCTCGCGGTGGGCGCGCACGGCGGTTACTACGCCATCACCACATGGCTGCCGACGTTCCTGCGCACGGAACGCCAACTTTCCAACATCGGCAGCGGCGGTTATCTCGCGGTGGTGATCCTTGGCTCCTTTGTCGGCTATATGACCAGCGCCTATCTCAGCGACTACCTGGGCCGGCGCCGGACGATCATGTTGTTTGCCCTTGGCGCCATGATCATGGTCGTCGGTTATACGCAGGCGGACATCTCCAACGGCGTGATGCTGTTCCTGGGTTTCCCGCTGGGGTTCCTGTCCTCCGGGATCTTCAGCGGCTTCGGCCCCTTTTACACCGAACTGTTCCCCACCAGCGTGCGTGGGACGGGGCAGGGGTTCTGCTACAATTTTGGGCGCGGCTGCGCGGCGGGCGTGCCGGCCCTGGTCGGTTTCATCTCGGCGCAAGCGTCGCTCGGCAAGGCGATCTATATTGTCGCCGGGTGCGCCTACGTCATCGTGATTGCCGCGGCGCTGTGCCTCCCGGAAACACGCGGGCGCGCGCTGCGCTCCAACTAACGTCTCCAACTCATTTTGGGCGTCATGGCAAATATCGATCTCAACAGCGATCTCGGCGAAGGTTTCGGCGCCTGGCGGATGGGCGACGACGCCGCGATGCTGGCGATCGTGACCAGCGCCAATGTCGCCTGCGGCTTTCACGCGGGCGATCCGGCCGGCCTCCTCGCCGTACTCAAGGAAGCGGCGCGGCGCAACGTGGCGGTCGGCGCGCATGTGGCTTACCGCGATCTCGCCGGGTTCGGACGCCGCAACATGGACCCGAGCAGCGCCGAACTGGTCGGGGATGTCATTTATCAGATCGGCGCGCTGCAGGGCCTCGCGAAAGCGGCGGGAACAGCGGTGCGCTATGTGAAGCCGCACGGCGCGCTCTACAACACCATCGCGCAGGATACGCGCCAGGCCGCGGATGTCATCAGTGCGATCAAAGCGGTCGATCCGTCGCTGGCGCTCATGGCCCTCGCCGGGGCGCCGATTGTTGCGCAAGCGCGCGCGGCGGGACTCACCGTCGTTTGTGAAGCTTTCGCGGACCGCGCTTATAACGCCGACGGCAGCCTCGTGAATCGCCGCCTGCCGGGCGCGGTTCTGCACGATCCGGATGTCATCGCGGAGCGCACGGTGCGCATGGTCGAGAGCGGCCGGGTCACGGCCATCGACGGCGCTGAAATCGATCTCGATGCGCAGTCGATCTGCGTTCACGGCGACACACCCGCCGCCGTAGCCATCGCGCGCACGCTGCGTGAGGCTTTCACGGCGCGCGGTGTCGCGCTGAAGTCTTTTGTCCAGGGCTGAGCGGTTGCGTTTTCTGCCCGCCGGCGACGACGCTTTCCTGATCGAGCTGCGCGATCTTGCCGAAACACTTGCGATGCTCGATGCGCTGCGGGCCGCGCCGCTCACCGGTGTTAGAGAAGTCGTGCCGGCCGCGCGTACGCTTTTGATCCGGTTTGACCCTGAGGTCGCGGACCGGCGCGCGCTTTCCGCCGGGCTCGCCGGCCTTGATCTTTCCGGCCGCCGCGCGCAAACGGGCGAGGTCTTCGCTATTCCCGTTGTCTATGACGGCGAAGATCTTGGCGATGTCGCGGACATCCTCGGTTGCTCGGTCAAAGATCTGGTGACGCGTCACACGGAGGCGACCTACACGGTGGCCTTCACCGGTTTCGCACCCGGTTTCGCCTACATGACCTGCGACGATCCCACCTTTGACGTGCCGCGGCGCAAAAGCCCGCGTGTGCGTGTTCCGGCGGGGTCCGTGGCGCTCGGCGGAAAATTCTGCGGCATCTATCCGTCGGAGAGTCCGGGCGGATGGCAGCTTCTGGGGCGTACACCGGTAAAGATGTGGGACACGAGCCGCGCCCGCGCCGCAATGCTCGCACCCGGTGACCGTGTACGTTTTCAGCGCGCGGACAAGACGGCAATTGTCTCGAAGCCGGCGCAAAGAGAGCCTACGGTCAAACGCGCGGCGGCGGGCCTGCCGGTGACGCGCGCCGACCGGCCCGCGCTGTTCCAAGATCTCGGGCGGCCCGGTTATGCCGACCAAGGCGTGGGAGAGTCGGGAGCGCTCGACCGCACCGGCCTCATTGAAGCGAACCTCTGTGTTGGGAACGCCCGCGATGCCGCCGCGCTCGAGGTGACGTTCGGCGGTTTCGGGCTTAAAGCAGACCGGAACATCACGCTCGCGGTGACGGGCGCGCCTTGCCCGCTCGCTGTGCAAGGCGCGAACGGCCGGCGGCATTGGGCGCCGCTGGCGCGGCCGTTTGAACTCGAGGCGGGCGATGAACTCATGCTTGAGGCGCCGTCCGCCGGCATGCGCAGCTATCTCGCTTTGCGCGGCGGCTTCGATGTGGCGCGTTTGCTGGGTTCGGCCTCGACCGACACTTTGGCGAAAGTCGGCCCGGCGCCGGTGATGCGGGGAGATCTGCTTGTCCCGGCAAATTTACCGGCGGGCGATCTCAACGCGGCGCCGCCGCGGCATCGGCATATCCCAAAGCCCGGCGAGACGGTGACGCTGGATGTGGTGCTTGGACCGCGGACAGACTGGTTCACCGAAGAGAGTCTCGCGCTTTTGTTTGCGCAGGAGTGGAAGGTGACAGCGGACGCAGATCGCGTGGGCCTTCGGCTTGCGGGTGCGCGGCCCCTGGAGAAACGCAACACAGCCGAGCTGCCCTCCGAGGCCACGGCCCTCGGCTCCATCCAAGTGCCTCACAGCGGCCAGCCGGTGCTTTTCCTCGCCGATCATCCGCTGACGGGCGGTTACCCCGTCATTGGTGTTGTCGTCCGGCACCATCTGGATCTGTGCGGCCAATTGCCGGGCGGCGCGAAGATCCGCTTCAAACCGGCGGCGGCCTTCACGCCGTTTGTGATCTAAATCAGGCCTTCGCTCCTGAAGGAGACGTGCCCGCCGCGGCTGACGATGACGTGGTCGTGCAGTGTGATGCCGACGGCGGCGGCCGCGTCTTTCACTTTACGCGTCATCTCGATATCCGCCCGCGACGGCTTCGGATCGCCGCTTGGGTGGTTGTGGATCATGATGAAGGCGCTGGCGTTGAGTTCGAGGGCGCGCTTCACGACCTCGCGCGGATAAACGGGTGTGTGATCGACGGTGCCGCGCTGCTGGGCCTCGTCGGCGATGATCCTGTTCTTGCGATCGAGAAAGATAATGCGGAACTGCTCGTTCGGCTCATGCGCCATGCGCGCCTTGCAGTAGTCGAGCACATCATTCCACGACGAAATCACGTCGGCGTTACGCACGCGCGTTTGCAGCGCGAGCTGAACGGAAGCCTGCACCGCCTTCAACATGGCCGCAGCGCCTTCCTTAATCCCGTCAACTTGCATCAAGGCGTCGGGGCTTGCCGCGAGTACTTCATCGAAACTGCCGAACTGGGCGAGCAGGGCCTTGGCGATTGGCTTGGTGTCTTTGCGCGGAATGACACCGAACAGAAGGAGTTCGAGCACTTCGTAGTCGGGAAGTTTTTCCGCGCCAGCCTTCAGAAAGCGTTCACGCAGCCGGTCTCGGTGACCGTGAAAATGGGGCTCCGCTTGCGAGACGGGCGCAAGACCGGGGAGTTCGGCGGCACGCGCCGCATCCTCCAATCCTTTGCGTCCTCGTCTCATCAGCCCCCGCGAAAGTGGATCGGCCTAGAATAGGGAGTTTTCCGGAAAGCTTCTTCCAAAAAGTGGAGACTAGAAAGCCGTAAAATCCAACTGGAGCCGGAACCCTCCCGTCTGTAAGTTGCCCCGTATGCGCCAACGCAAATTTGGACATATGGGCCGCGAGACCGCCGTTGTCGGTAAAGGCACCTGGCAGATCGATCACGGCAATCGCGATTCCGCCGTCGAGGCGTTGCGCCGTGGCCTCGACGCCGGGATGACGCATATCGATACCGCCGAGATGTACGGCGATGCCGAACTCATCATCGCCGAAGCTCTCAAGGGGCGCCGCGATGAGGTTTTCCTCGTTTCGAAAGTTCTCCCGAGCAATGCGTCGCGCGCGGGCGTCATCAGCGCGTGCGAACGTTCCTTGAAGCGTCTCGCGACGGACAGGCTTGAGTGTTACCTTCTGCATTGGCGCGGGCGGGTTCCGTTGGAAGAGACCATCGCCGGGTTCGAGGAATTGGTGCGCGGCGGGAAGATCCTGTCCTGGGGCGTCAGCAACTTCGACGAAGAGGATATGGAAGAGGCGCTGGCGATTTCCGGACCGGGGCGGATCGCCTGCAATCAGGTGCTCTATCATCTGGAAGAACGCGCCATCGAGCACGCGGTGCTGCCCTGGTGCGAGAAACACGGCGTCGCGCTGGTGGGCTATAGTCCCTTCGGCAGCGGCTCGTTCCCCGAGAAAAATTCGCCGGGCGGGCAGGCGCTGGCGAAGGCCGCCGCTAAGCACAATGCAACGGTCCGTCAGATCGCGCTGGCCTGGCTCACGCGTCACACCTTCGCGATTCCCAAAACGTCTTCGCCGGCGCATGCGGTTGAGAACGCCGCGGCAGGCGATGTCGTGCTCACGTCCGATGAAGTCGCCCAGATCGATGCCGCGTTTCCACGCGGCCGCAAGCCGAACGGCTTGCCGATGATCTAGGTGTAAGGCCTAGGTATAAGGCGGGGCGTTCCAGCCGTTGGGCGAGAGCGTGAAGATCTCGACGCCGGTTTCCGTCACCGCCACCGTATGTTCGAACTGCGCCGACAGCGAACCGTCGCGGGTGACGACCGTCCAACCGTCCGCGAGGATGCGGGCGTCGGGTTTGCCGATGTTGAGCATCGGCTCGATGGTGAAGAACATGCCGGGTTCGAGGCGCAGGTCCGTGCCCGGCGAACCGTAGTGAAGAACCTGCGGCACCGTATGCATGGTGCGCCCAATCCCGTGACCGGCGAAGTCGCGCACGATGGAATATCCGCGGCCCTCGGCAAAAGACTGGATGGCGTGGCCGACATCGCCGAGGGTGGCGTCCGGCTTCACGGCGCCAATGCCACGCATCATGGCCTCATAGGTCGCCTTGACCAGATCGCGCGCGACGCCGCTGACATCGCCGACGAGGAACATGCGGCTGGAATCGCCGAACCAGTGGTCAACAATGGGGGTAACGTCGATGTTGATGATATCGCCGTCCTTCAGCACGAGATCGCCCGGCACGCCGTGGCAGATCACATGGTTGACCGAGGTGCAGATCGATTTCGGATAGCCGTGGAACCCGAGCGGGCCCGGCACCGCGCCGTGCGCGACGTGATAGTCGTGGCACAGGCGGTCGATCTCGCCGGTGGTGATGCCCGGCTTCACGAACGGGGTGATGTAATCCAGGATCTCGGCGGTGAAGCGCCCGGCCTTGCGCATGGCCGCAAAAGCGTCCGCGCCGTGGATGACCGGCTGCCGGGGCTTCTTGAGCACGCTATTCGGCCGCGTACGGCGGGCAGGTATAGCCCTTCGGCGACAGGGTGAAGATCTCGACGCCGGTTTCGGTGACGCCGATCATGTGCTCGAACTGCGCCGACAACGACTTGTCGCGCGTGACGGCGGTCCAGCCGTCCTCGAGGATCTTGGTGTCGTAGCGGCCGGCGTTGATCATCGGCTCGACCGTGAACACCATGCCGGGCTCGAGCACCATGCCGGTGCCGGGTTCGCCGAAGTGCATCACGTTCGGGGCCTGGTGGAACACGCGGCCGATGCCGTGGCCGCAGAAATCGCGCACCACGGAGAAGCGGTGCGATTCCGCGTAAGACTGAATGGCGTAACCGACATCCCCAAGAGTGGCGCCCGGCTTAATGGCTTTAATGCCGCGCATCATCGCTTCGTAGGTCACTTCCACGAGGCGGCGCGCTTTGATCTTCACGTCGCCGACATAAAAAATGCGGCTGGAATCGCCGAACCAACCGTCGAGGATCGGCGAGACGTCGATGTTCACGATGTCGCCGTCGCGCAGCACCTTGTCGCCGGGGATGCCGTGGCAGACCACATGGTTGATCGAGGTGCAGACGGACTTCGGATAGCCGCGATAGTTCAAGGGACCGGGGATGGCGCCATGCTTCACATGGAAGTCGTGGCACAGCGCGTTGATCTCGTCCGTGGTGACGCCCGGCTTCACGAAGTCGGTGATGTAGTCGAGCATTTCAGCCGTGAGGCGTCCCGAACGGCGCAGGGCCGCGAAGGCTTCCGGACCGTGAATTTCAACATCCTTGGGACGCTTGATCGCTGCTTCTCTCATGGCGCTTTCTAACAACAGGCCTCGAACCGGCTTTATCTATGGCGTCAGACCGGTAAATCCAAGGTCAACGGCCGGGCGATGGTTATACCACCCGGGGTAATGTCACAACCATAGCCGATGGCCTCGACACCGGCGGCCAAAGCCGCCTTGAGGCCTTTTTCGTAAGTCGGATCAATGTCTCCGGCGACCCGGAAGGTCGCGCAATCGGTGCGCTGGACCAGATAGAACATGACCGCCCGGGCGCCGTTTTTGACCATATCGGTCATTTCCACCAGGTGCTTGGCGCCCCGTTCGGTGACGGAGTCCGGGAATTCGGCCTGAGGCGCGGCGGTCAAGCCCCGGCGCATGGTCACATTCTTGACCTCGACGAAGCAGGGCGGCCGGTCCGGGGATTCCAGGAGAATGTCGATGCGGGACTTCTTGCCGTACTTCTGCTCCCGCTTGAGGCTGTCGTAGCCGGCCAGTTCCTTGATCTCGCCGGCCGCGATGGCCTCGGCGACGATCCGGTTGGGATGGCCGGTGTTGATCCCGACCATGGCGCCGTTCACCTCGATCAGTTCCCAGGTGTAGCGCAGCTTGCGCGCCGGATCGGCCGCCGGCGAGATCCACACCTTTGAACCAGCTTCTTTCACCGACAGCATGGAGCCGGAATTGGCGCAGTGCGCCGTGACCACTTCGCCCGAGGGCAGGCGAACGTCGGCGAAGAAGCGCTTGTAGCGCTGGACGAGGACGCCCTCGATAAGCGGCGCGTGAAACTTCATTTGGATTCCGGCTGAACGGGGACGGCGTCGGGAAGGGAGACTTCCGTTGCCTTCAAGGCGTCAGCGAGACGCGAGGCCGCGCTGCCGGGCCGCAAAGGTTTCTGCTGCGAGGCATGCGGCGCCCAGGCGGTCATGGTGACGATCTGGAAGCTTGCGACGATACGCCCGCGCGCATCCGAGAACCGTTCGGCGTACAGCGCGGCGGCGCGCAGGAGCACGTCGCGGCGCGTCGGCACGCGGCGTCGTTCGAGCACGGTATTGGTTTCACCCATGACGCGCAGATCGGCCATCAGCTTGAACATATCGCTGTAGGTGACGGTGACCGTCTCGGCGTCGACGACCGGCAACGCGAAGCCGGCGCGCGTCAGCAGGTTTCCGGCGTCGCGGACATCGGTGAAGGGCGAAACCCGCGGCGCCGTGCCGCCGGCAATCTCGATCTCGGCGTCGATGAGAACGCTGCGCAGTTCCTTCAGCGTCTCGGCGCCGAACAAGGTCGCCAGCAAAAGGCCGTCCGGCTTCAAGGCGAGACGAATTTGGGAAAGGGCGCCGGGGAGATCGTTGACCCAGTGCAGCGACAGATTGCTGAGCACGAGGTCGAGGGATTGGGACGCGAAGGGCAGCGCCTCCTCGTCGGCGCAGGTGGCCGGCCGGCCGTTCGCATGCGCCGCCGCGCGCGCCATCGCCGGCGAAAAATCCGCCTGGAAGAGCGCCCCGATTTTGGGCGAGACGCGCAGTTCTTCGCCGAGCGCTCCCGTGTGGCAGCCGAGGTCAAGCGCCGTCGGGAAAGAGCGCGTTACGTCCAGCAGGCGGTCGGCGAGCCGCGCCGCGCTTTCCCGGATCAGAAAATCGGCGTCGGCAAAGCCCGGCGCGGCGCGTTCGCGGCGCCGCTGCACCAGTTTCCGATCGAAGACCTGCATACTGTCAGTCATGGGCCGTTTTATGGCACTTTATATAGGTGCGAGAAAGCCGGGGGGCGAATGAGGCTTCTGACCAGCTTTGCGGAGACGAGTCGCGCGGCCGGACGGCTGCTGCTGAATGCCGTGCTGCCGCCCCAGTGTTTGGCTTGCAGTGCGGTGGTCGATACCCCCGGCCATCTGTGCGGCGCCTGCTTCGGACGCTTCACCTTCATCACCCCGCCTCATTGCGGGATTTGCGGCCTGCCGCTCGACCAGACCATGACCGGCGATTTGATCTGCGGCGCTTGTGTCGTCGAGCGTCCGGCCTACGGGCAGGCCCGGGCGGCCTTCATCTACGACGAACACAGCCGGCCGCTCGTGCTGAAACTGAAACACGGCGACCGCACCGACATGGCCGTGCATCTCGCGCGGTGGCTGCAGCGTTCGGGGCGCGAGGTCATCGAGACCGCCGATGTGCTGGCGCCGGTCCCTCTGCATCGCTGGCGTCTTTTGATGCGCGCGTACAATCAATCGGCGCTGCTCGCCCATGCGCTCGCCAAGCTTTCGGGAAAGCCGGTGGTTGCCGACGCGCTGGTGCGCATGAAATCGACCCCGCCGCAGGGCGGGCTGTCACGGGCGGAACGGCGGCGCAACGTGGCGAAAGCATTCGGCGTTCACCGTGCGGCCTGTATCGAAAACAAACGGGTATTGCTGATCGACGATGTGCTCACCAGCGGGGCGACGGCGAATGCCTGCGCGTTGGCGCTGATGCAGGCGGGAGCCGCGGCCGTGAACGTTCTGGCGCTTGCGCGGGTTCCAAATCCGGCGAACGCGCTTTAACGCAGGAGCGATCCGCAGGCGCGTTTGCGCAGATCGATTTCAGCGTCTGAAAGATCGGGGGTGATAAGGCAGATCGCCTCGCAGTCGGCTTTGGTGCGCTTGGTTCCGCTCCAGGGAATGAAGATCCGCGGCAGCGGCTTGGCATTCAGCGCGAGGAACGGGGCGAGACGTTTGAACGCCGCGACGAGATATTCGAGCGACAGAGTTTCGAGATCGGCGATCGTGGCGTCCGCCGGCACGGGGAACCACTCGGCCGCGACGATGGGGCCGGCGTCGACCTTGTCGGTCATCTCATGGACCGTGACGCCGAAATGGGCCGCCCGTTCGTAAATCGCGAAGACGCTCGGGTACCGTCCGGGGCGGTTCGGCGGGCCGGGATGGAAATTGTAGGAGGGGCCGGGCAGGGCCTTCAAAAGCTCGCCCGGGACGATCACGGGGGAGCAGAACGACAACAGGCGCGTCGCCGCGAGGTCTTCTCGCGCCAGGTCCGCGAGCGCGGCCTTGTCCGAAACGACCGAAATTTCCAAATCCGCGTTGTGCGCGTTGAGGATCTTCCCAAGAACGGCGCCCTCGGCGGGTTGCGTCAAAAGAACGATACGTGTGATTGTCAAAGCCGCCCGCCGTCCCCATCTAGGTGTAGTATCGTTTCCTTGAGCTTCAGGACCAGATCCCGTGCCCCCGGTTGAAATCTATACTTCGCCCTATTGCGGCTATTGTATCCGCGCCAAGGCGCTTTTGAGCAAAAAAGGCGTGCCGTTTGAAGAAATTGACGTCGACGGCGGCGGCGCCAGGCGGGCTGAGATGGTGCAACGCGCGGGCGGGCGGCGCACGGTGCCCCAGATCTTCATCGGCGGCGCACATGTCGGTGGGTGTGACGATCTCTATGCACTTGATGCTGCCGGGAAGCTCGATCCCATGCTAAAACCTGGGGCATGACAAACCTGACCAAGTTCAAAGCCGCCTGCATCCAGGTCAACGCGACCAACGACATGGCGGCGAACATCGCGGCGGCCGGTAAACTGACGCGCGATGCGGTGGCCGACGGCGCGGACTTCGTGCTGATGCCCGAGAACGTCTCCATGATGGAGTGGGGCAAGGACAATATCACCGCGAAGGCGATGCCGGAGTCCGAGCACGCGGCACTGAAGGCCTTCCGGGGCCTCGCGCAGGAGCTGCGCACATGGCTCCACTGCGGCAGCCTTTCGGTCAAACTGCCGGACGGCAAAATCGCCAACCGCACCTATGTCGTCACGCCCGAGGGCAACGTCGCGGCGAAGTACGACAAGATCCATATGTTCGACGTCGATCTCGGCAACGGTGAGAAATACGTCGAGAGCGCGACCTTCAGCGCGGGCCGCCAGGCTGTGACCGTCGACCTGCCATGGGGCCGTCTCGGCCTTTCCATCTGCTACGACCTGCGCTTCGCGCACCTGTATCGCCATCTTGCGCAAGCCGGCGCGCAGTTCCTGACCATTCCGGCGGCGTTCACGCAGCGTACGGGTGAAGCGCACTGGCATGTGCTGCAACGCGCCCGCGCGATTGAAACGGGCTGCTTCGTGTTTTCGCCCGCGCAGACGGGCACGCACGCCGGCGGCCGTCAGACCTATGGTCACGCCCTCATCGTCAATCCGTGGGGCGAAGTGCTGGCGGATGCCGGGACCGCGCCGGGGTTCATTTCCGCGGTGATCGATCCGGCGGAAGTCGCCAGTGCGCGCGGCCGTGTGCCGGCGATCTCGCGCGATACGGCGTTCGCCCCCGCCATGACCCCGGCGGCCGCGGCGCAATGATTCTCTACGATTTGAACTGCGAGCGCGAACACCGCTTTGAATCGTGGTTTCGCAACAGCAAAGTTGTGGAAAGGCTGATCAAGGCCGGGGAAGTCGCCTGTCCGCGCTGCGGCAGCACGAAGGTGCAGAAGGCGCCGATGGCGCCGCGCATCGCGAAATCCGACGAAGCCTCGCAAGCCGTGTCCGCCGAACAGCAGGAGCTGGAAGCGGCGATGGACAAGGCGAACAGCGCGCTCAAAGAACTGCGCGATGTGATCGAGAAGAACTTCGAGCACGTCGGCGATAAATTCCCCGACGAGGCGCGCCGTATTCACTATGGCGAGTCGAAAGAGCGCGCCATCTACGGGAATGCGTCAAAAGAGGACGCCAAGAAACTCCTCGATGAAGGGATCGAGGTTTACGCCATCCCCGGCAAGCGCAAGACGAACGCGTAGCGTCTTTTTACGCAACAGAAAACGACCCCCTCCTAACCTCCCCCTTGCAGGGGGAGGAACAATGAATCCGAAACGTTTTTTTCCCTAACCTAGCTGTGCTTCGTCGCGTAGGCCATGTAGTTCACGGCGAGATCGTCCGTGACTTCCCAGCGATCCAGAAAAACATTGTAGCTGATGCCGGAAAGCGTTCCGACCTGAAGGCCGTTGGCGCGTAAGGACCGCACCATTTCGCTCGGACGCACGAACTTGCGCCAATCGTGTGTGCCGGCGGGCACCCAGCGCAGGACATACTCCGCGCCGATCTTGCCGAGGGCGAGGGATTTCATCGTGCGGTTCAGGGTCGCGGCGATGAGCGCGCCGCCAGGTTTCACGCGCGATGCCGTCGCCCGCCAGAACGCATCGACGTCGGCGACGTGCTCGATGACCTCGAGCGCCAGCACGACGTCATAGGCGGTGCCGGGAATATCCTCGGGCATCGCCGCGCGGTAGTCGATGTTGAGTCCCATGCGCGCGGCATGGACCCGCGCGGTGCCGATGTTCTCTTCCGAGGCGTCGATGGCCGTCACGCAGAAGCCCAGGCGCGCCATGGGTTCGGCGATCAAGCCGCCGCCGCAGCCGATATCGAGCAGAGTGAGGCCCTCGAAAGGCCGTTCGGCCTCCGGGTCGCGGCCGAAGTGCGCGAGCAGCCGGTGCCGGATAAAAGCGAGGCGGGCCGGGTTGAATTTATGGAGCGGCCGGAAGGCGCCGGCGGGGTCCCACCAGGTGTCGGCCAGGGCCGAGAACTTCGCGACTTCCTCCGGTGAGGCGGTTGATTGAACGGGCGTTTGCATGACGGGGACTATAAGCCCCTGAAAATCGGCGGGAAACGGCTCATTGCCGCCGCCCAAAAAACCTCGGCCCGAACCCTTGTTCGGCGGGGGGGCTTTGGCTATTTATACGCGCCCTTTAAGTGCCGGGGGGCGGCCTTTTCCATACCCGGAAGACGTTTGGCGGCGGCGCGGACTTTTGCCGGCCTTTAGGGCTGTCCTTTAAAGGTTGGGCAAATAACAGTTTAGAGAATTTAGAGAATGGCGCGGATTGTTCAGAAATTCGGCGGTACCTCGGTCGGCGACGTTGCCCGCATCAAGAATGTGGCGAAGCGCGTAAAGGCCGAGGTCGAGCGCGGCAATCAGGTGGCCGTGGTGGTCTCGGCCATGTCGGGCGTGACCAACCAGCTGGTCGCCTACTGCAATGAAATTTCCCCGATGCACGACCAGCGCGAATATGACGCCGTCGTGTCCACCGGTGAGCAGGTGACCACGGGCCTGCTGGCGATCGCGCTGCAAGGGCTTGGAATGAAAGCCCGTTCCTGGACCGGCTGGCAGATCCCCATCGGCACCGACGACGCCCACGGCAAGGCGCGTATCGAATCCATCGACGGCGAGGGGCTGATCCGCTGCATGGAAGCCGGGGAAATCGCGGTCATCGCGGGATTCCAGGGCATTACGGGCGATAACCGTATCAGCACGCTGGGCCGCGGCGGCTCGGACACCACGGCCGTTGCCGTGGCGGCGGCCGTCAAGGCGGACCGCTGCGATATCTATACCGACGTGGACGGCGTCTATACGACCGATCCGCGTATCGGTGCGACCGCGCGCAAGCTGGATAAAATCACCTACGAGGAGATGCTGGAGAGCGCATCCCTCGGCGCCAAGGTGCTCCAGACGCGCTCGGTGGAAATGGCGATGAAACATCGCGTGCGGGTGCAAGTGCTGTCGAGCTTCAGCGACGCCCCGGGGACTTTGGTTTGTGACGAGGACGAGATCTTGGAAAAAGAACTGGTAAGCGGCATCACCTACAGCCGCGACGAAGCGAAAGTGACGCTGGTCGGCGTGCAGGATCAGCCGGGGGTGGCCGCGTCCATCTTCGGACCACTCGCCGATGCGAACATCAACGTCGACATGATCGTGCAGAACACGAGCCGTGAAGGCACGACGGACCTGACCTTCACCACCAGCCGCGGCGAACTCGACCGCGCCCTGAAGGTGATCAAGGAAAGCATGAAGGTTCCGTACGCTTCGATCGTCACGGACAAGTCGGTCGTGAAGGTCTCGGTGATCGGCGTCGGCATGCGCAGCCACGCCGGCGTCGCGCAGACCATGTTCAAGGCGCTCGCGGACCGCAAGATCAACATCCACATCATCTCGACCAGCGAGATCAAGGTGAGCGTGTTGATCAGCGAAGAATACACCGAGCTGGCGCTGCGCGCGCTCCATACCGCCTACGGCCTCGACGCCGCCTAAAAGACAGGATCTGGAATGTCGGACGCGGTCGCAAGAGAAGCCCAATCCCAGGCCGCGCCGCTTCCGGCCGCGGGGGTAAGCCCGCGTCTGGCCGCGCTGTGGAAGCGCGGCACGGATTTCCTCGAGTGTCCCATCGCGATCATGTGCGGCGCCATGTCCTGGGTGTCCGAGCGGCACCTGGTGGCCGCGATCTCCAACGCCGGCGGGTTCGGCGTCATCGCCTGCGGGTCCATGACCCCGGCGCTGCTCGATGCCGAGATCAAGGCGACCCAGGCGCTCACCAAAAAGCCGTTCGGCGTGAACGTGATCACCATGCATCCGCAGCTCATGGAGCTGGTGGACGTGTGCGCGGCCAATAAAGTCAGCCACGTCGTATTCGCCGCCGGCCTCTCGCCGGGCGAAGCGATGAAAAAAGCCAAGACCTTTGCCAAGGTGGTGTGCTTCGCGCCCGCGCCGGCTTTCGCCAAGCGTCTCATCAAAAGCGGCGCCGACGCGATCGTCGTGGAAGGCTCGGAAGCGGGCGGCCACATCGGGCCGGTTTCGACGTCCGTGCTGGCGCAGGAAATCCTGCCCGTGATCCGCGACGTGCCGGTGTTCGTCGCCGGCGGGATCGCGCGCGGCGAAGCGGTCGCCTCGTTCCTGGAAATGGGCGCCTCCGGTGTGCAGATGGGCACGCGCTTTGTGTGCGCCACCGAAAGCATTGCCCACTCGAACTTCAAGCAGGCCTTCATCAAGGCCGCCGCGCGCGAAGCCATGCCGTCCGTGCAGCTCGACAAGCGCTTCCCGGTCATTCCGGTGCGCGCGCTCGTCAACAAGGCCAGCGAAGCCTTCATGGAAAAGCAGCGTGAAGTGCTGGGCAAATTCGAACGCGGCGAGCTCGATCAAGCCGCCGCGCAGCTTGAGATCGAACACTATTGGGCCGGCGCCCTGCGCCGCGCGGTGATTGAAGGCGATGTCGAGAACGGTTCGCTGATGGCCGGCCAGAGCGTCGGCATGGTGACCCGTGAAGAACCGGTGGCGGCGATCATGTCCGAAATCATTGCCCAGGCGAACGCGGCGCTGTCGGGGCGTCACGCGCCATGAGCGGCTTCAGCGCCGCTGACCTGCGGCGCATGTTGTCGCGCCTGCGCGACGTCATGGCCGGCATTGGCGCCGTCCAGGAACGTCTCGATAAGGTCGTGGCGCTGATCGCGAACGACCTCAGGGCGGACGTCTGCTCCTGCTACGTGATGCGCGCCGGCGAGGTGCTCGAGCTTTTCGCGACCTTCGGCCTGTCGCAAAAAGCCGTTCACTCGACGCGCCTGCGCGTCGGTGAAGGTCTCGTCGGTGAGATCGCCGCGCACGCACGGCCGCTTGCGCTTGCCGACGCCTGGTCGCATCCGCAATTCGTGTACCGCCCGGAAACGGGCGAGGATTTCTTCCGCTCGCTCATGGGCGTGCCGATGATCCAGGCGGGCCGCGTCATCGGCGTGCTGGTCGTGCAGACGCGCGAAGAGCGTCCCTTTAACGATTGGGAAGTGGAAACCCTCGAAACCGTTGCGATGGTGATCGCCGAGTTGATGGCGGCGAGCCAGATCGTGCGGCGCGAGGAACTGTTCCAGGCCGAAGGTAACGCGCTGCTCCATGTGCGCCTGACCGGCGTGTCGCTGCACCCCGGCGTCGGCATCGGGGTCGCGGTGATGCACAAGCCGCATATCCGTATCGGCAGGCTGGTCAGCGACGATCCGGTGGTGGAAGAGCAGCGCCTCCAGACCGCGCTCGATACGCTGCGCAAGGAAGTCGATGCGCTGATCGACAGCACGCACGGCGACGACTTCGCCGATGGCTATCGCGACATCCTCGAAGTTTACCGCATGTTCGCCGACGACCGCGGCTGGATCAGCCGCATCTCGGAAGTGATCGCCTCGGGCCTGACGGCCGAAGCCGCGGTGCAGAAGGTTCATGACGACACGCGCGTGCGCATGATGCAGGTGAACGATCCGATCCTGCGGGAGCGCCTGCAGGATTTGGATGACCTCGCGAACCGTTTGCTGAGTATTCTCGCGGGCGGCGGGATGCGCGCGGAATTGCCCGACAACGCCATTCTCGTCTGCCGCGCCATTGGGCCGACGGAGCTGCTCGATTACGACCGCCGCAAGCTGAAAGGCCTTGTGATGGAAGAGGGCTCGCCGACGATGCACGCGGCCGTCGTGGCCAAGGCGCTGGATCTTCCGGTCGTGGCTCAAGTGCAGGGCGCGCTGAACCGTATCGACGCCCTCGACCAAATCGTCCTTGATGCCAACGCGGGACAGGTCGTTCTGCGTCCTTCGGAAGAAGTGGTCGATCTTTATATGGCCGCCGTGGAGGCGCGCACCAAGCAGAAGGCCGCCTACGCGGCGATCCGCGATCTGCCGGCGGTGACGCGCGACGGCGTGAAGGTGACGCTGAACCTCAACGCGGGCTTCCTTCTCGATATGCACGGCCTGACGGAGACCAATGCCGACGGCATTGGACTGTACCGCACCGAAATGCCGTTCCTGGCGCTGCCGCAGCTTCCCGACGTGAAGACGCAGGAAACGCTGTACAAACAGGTGCTGGACGGCGCCGGCGGGCGTCCGGTGACGTTCCGCACCTTGGATGTCGGCGGCGACAAGATCGCGGCCTCGTCGGGCCAGGCGCCGGAAGACAATCCCGCGATGGGCTGGCGTTCCATTCGTTTGACCCTCGACCGGCCGTCGTTGCTGCGTCAGCAGTTGCGCGCATTGATCAAAGCGACCGCCGGCCGGCATCTGCGCGTGATGTTTCCGATGATCGCGACGGTCTCGGAGTTCCAGGCCGCGCGGCGGATCTTCAGCATGGAACTGGACCGCCACTATAAACAGGGTGGGCGCGCGCCCTTGTCCGTGAAGGTCGGCAGCATGCTCGAGGTGCCGTCGTTGCTGTGGCAGCTCGATAGCCTGGCGAAGTGCACCGACTTCATCTCCATCGGCACCAACGACCTGATGCAGTTTGTCTTCGCGGCGGATCGCGGCAACACCCGTCTGGCCAACCGTTACGACACCTTGTCGCCGGCCGTGCTCAACATGCTGGCGAGCGTGATCGCGCGCTGCAAGGCCGGCAACGTCGAACTTTCGGTGTGCGGAGAAATGGCGGGCGCGCCGCTCGATGCGCTGGCCTTGATCGCGCTCGGCTTCAGAAATCTGTCGATGTCCGCCGCCGGAATCGGCCCCGTGCGCGCGGCGATTCGCAGCGCCGTGCTGGCCGATCTCGAGCCGTTTGTGCGAAGCCGCCTCACGTCGCCGGAAACGTCCTTACGCGAAAGTTTGCGCGCTTTCGCGCGTGACCGTGGGCTATCGGTTTAAGGTCCGCGGAAAAAGGCAAGGCTTCCAATTCGGGGCCTGGGCCGATAAAATTTGGGATCGCGTGCCACATGCCCCCAACGCGGGGGCGAGCCAGAGCACGCAAGCTGGGGGATATGACGGGTTCAAACGAGAGCGCTCGCGAAGGTTCGCGGCTGTTCATGGGATTCGGGGCGAAAGACTCGCCGCCGGAAACCCCTGCGGCTGCCGGTCCGACGGAACTGGGCAAGCTGCTCTGCGCAACGCGTATGCGCCTCGGCAAAGACCTGCAGCGCATCGCCGACATCCTGCACATCCGCTATAATTATCTCGTGGCGATCGAAGACGGCCGTTACGAGGACTTGCCCGGTCAAGCTTACGCGATCGGCTTTGTGCGCGCCTATGCCGACCACCTTGGTCTGGACGGCGATGAGATCGTGCGCCGCTACAAGGAAGAGAGCGCGGGCGTCAAACACAAGTCCGCTTTCGAATTTCAGATGCCGACATCGGATTCGGCGTTGCCGTCGGGCACGCTGCTTCTGATCGCCGTCGTTGCGGGCATGCTGATTTATGGCGTGTGGTATTCCATCGCCGGCTCGGATCGCAGCGCCGTCGAGCTCATTCAGGAAGTGCCCGATCGCCTGGCGTCGATCGCCGATCCAAATACCATTGAAGCCGCGCTGCCGGTGACGGCAAGCGAGCCGGGTTTGGATCCTACCGCCGATGGCGGAGACCTCGCGCCGGCCCCGGATCAGTCGCTCGTGGGCGCCGACGCCGACGGCGCCGCCGAACCGGCCGTCGCCGGGCTTACGCCCGCGCCCGACACGGCCTCTCCACCGGCGACCGGGGTGCCGGTCCGCACGGATGTGATCGAGCTGCGCGCGAAGGCCGATGTGTGGATCACGCTACGCGACGCCAAGGCGGTCGAGCGTACGCAGTTTTTGCGCAAGGAAGAGGTTCTGCGTCTCCCGGAGCAGGGCGTGACAACGCTCGTGACGGCGAACGCGAACGACCTCGAGATTCTCGTCAATGGAAAGGCCATGCCGCCTTTGGATGCGGGGCTGTTTGCCCGCGGCGTGGCGCTTGATCCTCAAAAGCTGAAGGCGTCGTCACCGGCGCCGGTTGCGCCGGCTGCCGGACCCGTCGTGACGCCGGCTTCGGCGCCCGCGGCCAAGCCGGTTCAGGCGGCGCCGACGGCTCCTCCGGCGGGTGCCAGCCCGTCTTCCACGGCCCCGGCGGCGGCTCCGGCCGCGCCCGCGGCTTCAACGCCTTCAATCAATTAAATAATCGGCCCCCGCTTGCCGCTTTGGAGGCGGGCCGATTTGCGGTATAAGCCGCTCACCGGGGGCTGAAGGCCCTTTAAAGTGAGTGTCATGAGCCTACGTCCGTATCGCGATATCCACCGCCGAAAGTCCCGCCAGATCCACGTCGGTAAAGTGGCTGTGGGCGGCGGCGCGCCGATCAGCGTGCAGACCATGACCAACACCCTGACGCACGACGTCGACGCCACCGTGGCGCAGGTCCGCGCGGCCGAAGCGGCCGGGGCCGATATCGTGCGCATCTCCTGCCCGGACGAAGAGTCGACCGCGGCGCTCAAACACATCGTCAAGCAGGTGTCGGTGCCGATCGTGGCCGACATCCACTTCCACTATAAGCGCGCCATCGAAGCGGCCCAGGCGGGCGCGGCGTGCCTGCGCATCAACCCGGGCAACATCGGCTCGGCGGCGCGCGTGAAGGAAGTGGTGCAAGCCGCGAAGGATCACGGCTGTTCCATGCGCATCGGCGTCAACGCCGGCAGCCTCGAGAGGCATCTTCTGGAGCGCTACGGCGAGCCGTGCCCGGACGCGATGGTCGAAAGCGCGCTCGAGCACGCCAAGATCCTCGAAGACAACGACTTCCGCGAATTCAAGATCAGCGTCAAAGCGTCCGACGTGTTCCTCGCGGTCGCCGCGTATAACGCGCTTGCCGAAGCCTGCGATTACCCGCTGCACCTCGGCATCACCGAGGCCGGCGGCCTGCGTTCCGGCACGGTGAAATCGTCCATCGGCATCGGCTCACTGCTGTGGGCCGGAATCGGCGACACGATCCGCGTCTCGCTGTCCGCCGATCCTGTGGAAGAAGTGCGCGTCGGTTTCGATATGCTGAAATCGCTGGACCTGCGTCACCGCGGGGTCCGCATCGTGTCCTGCCCGAGCTGTGCGCGCCAGGGCTTCAACGTCATCAAGACGGTGGAAATCCTCGAGCAGCGCCTGGCTCACATCGCCCAGCCTGTTTCTCTGTCGATCATCGGCTGCGTGGTGAACGGCCCCGGTGAAGCGCGCGAGACCGACATCGGTCTCACGGGCGGCGGCAGCGGCAGCCACAAGATGTACATCGGCGGTTTGGCCGATCATAACATCGACGACGAGAGCAAAATCGAGCACATCGTGAAGCTCGTCGAAAAGAAAGCCGCCGAGATGGAAGCCGCCAAGGCCGCCGCCGGCGCGCATAAGCCGCACGCCGCCGAGTAGCGGGCCTTCCGGCCCAGCTGCTCGTTTTCATCATCAATGGAAAACCACCCGTGTCCAATCTCCAATCCGTCCGCGGTACCCACGATCTGATGTTCGATGACGTCCTGCGTCATCGCCATGTGGAAGAGCGCGCGTTCGAGGTGGCAAAGCGCTACGGATTTAGCGAAATCGCCACGCCGGTCTTCGAGTTCACCGAGGTGTTCACGCGCACGCTCGGCGGAACCTCCGACATCGTCACGAAGGAAATGTATACCTTCGAGACCAAGGGCGGTGAGCGCATCACCCTGCGCCCGGAAGGGACCGCGGGCGTCGCGCGCGCCTTTATCGAAGGCGGCCTTGCCCAGCAGACGCCGCTGAAATTCTTCTATCGCGGCGCGATGTTCCGTCACGAACGTCCGCAAAAAGGCCGCCAGCGCCAGTTCCACCAGATCGGCATCGAACTCCTGGGCGTTCCGGGGCCGCAGGCCGATGTGGAATCGATCGCGCTGGGCCATCACATCCTGACCGAGCTCGGCATCGCCGGCACGATCACCCTCGAATTGAACTCGCTCGGCGATCCGGAAAGCCGCGCGGCCTATCGCGACGTGCTGGTGAATTACCTGACGGCGCGCAAAGACGAGCTGTCGGCGGAAAGCCTCGAACGCCTCGAGCGCAACCCGATGCGCATTCTGGACTCCAAGGATCCGGGCGATCGCGCCGCCGTGGCCGAAGCGCCGCTCCTGTCGGAATACTTGAATGAAACCTCGCGCGCCTTTTTCGAGAAGGTGAAGACGGGGCTGGATGCGCTCGGCATCGCTTACAAGATCAATCCGGCCCTGGTGCGCGGTCTCGACTACTACTGCCACACCGCCTTCGAATTCACGACCGACGCGCTTGGCGCCCAAGGCACCGTGATGGGCGGCGGCCGCTATGACGGGCTTATCGGGCAGATGGGCGGCCCCGCGACACCGGGCGTCGGCTGGGCCGCCGGTATCGAGCGCCTGTCGATGCTGCTCAAGGAAACGCCCACCGCGCCGCGGCCGATCGCGTTTATCCCCGTGAGTGAGGCCGAAGACGCAGTCGTGCAGAGCCTGGCGGCGCGTTTGCGCAAGGCCGGATTCATCGTCGATGTCGGCTACAGCGGCAATATGAAGAAGCGCATGAACCGCGCCGACAAGATCAAGGCCGTGGCCGCGGTGATCATCGGCGGCGACGAGGCGCGTGACGGCAACGCCACGGTTCGCAACCTAACCTCAGGGGAACAGACGACGGTTTCCCAGAACACCCTAGAGGCGGCCCTGGCCGCGTTCAGACAATGAGTTTTGATGAGAATTTGAGCCGGCTGCTCGGCCGCTACGACGAGCTTCAGGCGTTGATGATCAACGCCACGGGCCAGAAGTTCGCCCAGCTTTCGAAGGAATTCTCCGACATCGGCCCGGTGGTCGAGGAGATCCAGGCGCTGCGCCGCCTGCAGAAGGAATTCGAGGACGCGAAAGCCCTGGTCGAGAGCGGCGATCCCGATATGAAGGAAATGGCGGAGGAAGAGTTCCACCGCCTGAAGCCATTGGTCGCCGAGCAAGAACAGAAGGTCCAGATCTCGCTCATCCCCAAGGATGAAGCGGACGCGAAGAACGCCATCCTCGAAGTGCGCGCCGGCACGGGCGGCGAGGAAGCCGCGCTGTTCGCGGCCGAACTGTTCCGCATGTATGAGCGTTACGCCGGCCAAAAAGGCTGGAAGTTCCAGATCGTCGATCTCAACGAAACCGGCCTCGGCGGCTTCAAGGAAGCCATCGCCAACGTCACCGGCCGCAACGTATTCGCGCGTCTCAAGTTCGAATCGGGTGTGCACCGTGTGCAGCGCGTGCCGGAAACCGAAGGCAGCGGACGTGTCCACACCTCCGCCGCGACCGTCGCCGTGATGCCGGAAGCCGAGGAAGTCGATATCGAGATCAATCCGGACGATCTGCGCATCGAAACCATGCGTTCGCAGGGCGCCGGCGGTCAGCACGTCAATAAGACCGAAAGCGCCGTGCGTATCACGCACATCCCGACCGGCTTCTTCGTGAAGTGCCAGGAAGAGAAGTCCCAGCATAAGAACCGCGACCGCGCCATGAGCATCCTGCGCGCGCGCCTGTATGACGTGAAGCGCCAGGCGGTGGACGCCGCGCGCGCCGCCGACCGCAAAAGCAAGGTCGGCAGCGGCGACCGTTCGGAGCGCATCCGCACCTATAACTTCCCGCAAGGGCGCGTGACCGACCACCGCATCAACCTGACCCTCTACAACATCCATGAAGTCATGGAAGGCGGCGGGCTCGACGGGCTGGTGGACGCGCTGACGGCCGAGGATCAGGCCGAACGTCTCGCCGCGCTCAACTAAGGCCATGGCGCACGACTGGACCGTCGGCGGCGCCGTCAACGCTCTCACCAAGGAGTTCACCGGCGCGGGGCTCGATACCCCGCGCCTGGATGCGCGCATTCTGGTCGGCGGTGCCGTGAAGCTGGAGCCGTCGGTGCTGTTCGCGCGCGCCGATCAACGGCTTTCGGCCGAGGAAACGGAGGCCGTGCGCGGTTTTGCCGCGCGGCGCCTGAAACACGAACCGGTTTCGCGCATCCTCGGACACCGCGAATTCTGGGGGCTCGATTTCAAATTGAATGCGGCGACCCTCGATCCGCGCCCCGACACGGAGACGCTTGTATCCGCCGCGCTGGCCCTGAAAGCACGGTATCCCGGCCCGCGCCGGATCTTGGATCTGGGCACCGGCACCGGCTGCATCCTGATCGCGATTTTGAATGAGTGGCCCGCAGCGACGGGGCTGGGAATCGACCGGGCGCCCCAGGCGGCCGAAGGCGCCGCCGAAAACGCCGCGCGCCTCGGCCTTGCGGCCCGGGCGGCGTTCCGTGAAGGCAACTGGTGTGACGGCCTCGACGAGGGTTTCGATCTCATCGTGAGCAATCCGCCTTACATCGCGCTGCGTGACGCCGCCGCGCTGGCGCCCGATGTCGCGGTTTTCGATCCGCACCTCGCGCTTTTTGGCGGCGAGGATGGTTTGGAGGCCTACCGGGCGCTGATTCCGGCGGCGAAACCGCGGCTCAAGGAGGGGGGGCGGATCCTTCTCGAAATCGGCGCAACGCAGGCGGACGCTGTGGAAAATCTGCTCACAAGGGCGGGATTCG
>JADZAK010000052.1 GCA_020852595.1 Rhodospirillaceae bacterium | reverse complement strand
CGGGCGCCCTGTTCGGTCGCGGTGATGATCTGTTGGTCCGTGAGGGCGTTACAGATGCAGACGTACATGCCGGCTCGGCGCTCCCAAATAACATTGCGAATCACTCGCAGGGAGAAATGTACTGTCACTGCGAATGATTTGCAATCACTCGCTGAGCGGCCGCCTAACGACGCGAAATTATATCAGATATAATTTTTAGGTCGTGTTTACGGGTGTTTTTGCAGTAAAGCGCCGTAAAATCCATCCAGACCGCCCCGCTCCGGCCAATGGGCCGGCAGGGTGCCGAGATCGCCCGCGGCGTCGATGAACGCCCCGTCGCCGGCGGCATCCTTGGGCAGGGGCAGGTGGGTGAGCGCCGCGTCGGCGGCGCAGACCGCCTCGACCACCGCGCGCCGCTCCTCGGGCTGCAGCGAGCAGACACTGTAGAGGATGTAGCCGCCCGGCCGGATCATCGCCGCCGCCGCGTTCAAGAGTTTCGTCTGCGTCGCCGCGAGCGCTTTGGGATCGAGCGCGGTCTTCAGCACCGGAAGATCGGGATGACGGCGGATGGTGCCCGTGGCCGTGCACGGCGCGTCGAGCAGCACCGCATCGGCCAGCTTCGCCGGGCGCCAGGTGAGCGCGTCGGCCTCCACCACATCGGCGCCGAGTTTGAGACGGGTGAGATTCTCACGCAGCAAGGCGAGGCGCACACCGGCGATATCGACGGCGGTCACCTTATGACCGGCGGCGGCGAGCTGCGCGGTTTTGCCGCCGGGCGCGGCGCAGAGATCGATGACCTCATGCGCGCCTTTGCCCAGCACATGCATCAGCACTTTTGCCGGCAGCGCGGCCGCCGCGTCCTGCACCCACCAGGCGCCGTCATTGAAGCCCTTCAAATCCTGCACGCGGCCCGCATCGGTGAGGCGCAGGCTGCCCGTGGGCAGAACGTCCGCGCCGAGATCGGCGGCCCATCGTTGCAGGGCGCCCGCATTCTTCACCGACAGATCGAGCGGCGGTTCCTTGAGATGAGCCTCGGAAATCGCGCGCGCCGCGTCGGCGCCATATGCGCCTTCCCAGCTTTTCCAAAGGAAAGCCGGCGTATCGAGACGCGCCGCATCCTGGGCCGCCACGAGCGCCGCGCCCTTCTCGGACACGCGGCGCAGCACCGCGTTCACGAAACCCGACGCCGGACCGTAGCCTTGCTTGGCGACGGCGACACTGGTGGCCACGGCCGCGTGAGGCGGCGTGCCGAGGAACAGCAATTGCGCGGCGCCGAGGCGCATGATGTCCATGACGGGATCGGCGGGCTTCTTGCCGATGAACGCCTTCAGCACGGCGTCGATCTGGCCTAAGCGGCGCAAGGTGGTCGCGACGAGGAGACGCGCAAAAGCGCGGTCACGCGGCTCGAGCCGGGCGGTGTGGGCCTCGAAGCCGTCGTCGATGCTGCGGTGCTTGCGCAGCGCGCCGTCGAGCAGCGCCAGCGCGGCCTTGCGCGCGCCGATGTCAGCGGGGAGTTGATTCATGCGCCCATGGAGAACATTGGGCCCGCAAAGTCAATGCGGCGATCTAGCCCCAAGGACCGGGCCGGCGCGGCTGCGGCTGCGCGGCTTTCACCTGGGCTTTCACCTGGGCGGCCGGATCCCAGGCGGCCGCGCTTGGAGTCTTGCCGCCCGGCGAACCGGCCAGTTCCTGCAGTTTCTTGACGCGGTTGGCGGTCGAGGGGTGCGTGGAGAAGAGATTGTCCGCGCCGCGCCCGCTCAAGGGATTCACGATGAACAGATGCGCCGTGGCCGGATTGGCTTCGGCGTTTTCATTGGGGATGTGGCGCGCGCCGCGCTCCAGCTTCGCCAAAGCCGATGCCAGCGCGAGCGGATCGCCGCTGATGGCCGCGCCGCCGGCGTCCGCGCCATATTCGCGGGTGCGCGAAATCGCGAACTGCACCAGCATCGCGGCAAGCGGCGCGAGGATCATCACAGCGATGGTTCCAATCGCTCCCATGCCGCCGCGGTTGTCGTTATTGCCGCCGCGGAACAGGAACGCGAAATTCGCCAGCATGCCGATGGCGCCGGCGAGGGTCGCCGTGATCGTCATGACTAAAGTGTCCCGGTTGAGGACGTGCGCGAGTTCGTGCGCCATGACTCCGCGGATCTCGCATTCATCCAGCATGTCGAGCAGGCCCGTGGTCGCCGCGATCGCCGCGTTCTCCGGGTTTCGGCCGGTGGCGAAGGCGTTGGGCTGCGAATTCTCCATGATGTAGACCTTCGGCATGGGCATGTTCGCCCGGCGCGCGAGGTCCTCGATCAGGGCATAAAACCGCGGCGCGCCGGCACGGTCCACCTGCTTGGCGCCGTACATGCGCAGGACCATCTTGTCGGAATTCCAGTAGGCGAAGGCGTTCATGCCGAGCGCCATCGCGAAGGCGATGATCATGCCTTGCTCGGCCCCGATCAGATAACCGGCGGCGAGGAAAAGACCGGTGAGGGCGGCGAGAAGAAGCCCGGCCCGCATCGTGTTCATCGTGTGCAATCTCCTAAAAAGTCTTCCGTCTGAAGTATGTACGCTGAAGTATGTACCCTGGGCCCCGCCTGCAAGTAGTGGCAACGGGGCGGTTTTTCTATAGGGTGCGCCCATGACCGCCCATAAGGACAATTCGGTAACACCGCCTCCACTTGGCCTCTCTCCAGAGGCCGCCGCGCTGAAGCCCAAACAGGCCGAGCAACACTCTCAGAAACCCGGGGCGAGCGCCGCGCTGACTTTTCCGCCTGAAAAGGGTGGCCCGAAAGGCCTTGAGCCCACGCGTTACGGCGACTGGGAAAAGAAGGGCCGCTGCTCTGATTT
>JADZAK010000051.1 GCA_020852595.1 Rhodospirillaceae bacterium | reverse complement strand
GCTCAAGGCCGAGGAGGTCGATGGCCGCGCCTATCGCAACGTGCGGACAGCACGGCGCCAGATTGGGGAGTTCATCGAAGAGGTCTATAACCGAACACGCCTACACTCAGCTCTCGGCTACCGTTCCCCAGCCGAGTTCGAGGCGGCATACTGCACGGTTCCTTCCGCTGTACGCGAAGCAGCGGAATGAACCGGACAACAACCTGTCCCTGATTATCGTGTCTCAGGGGCGGGGTTCACTCCAGTATACTTAATTGACGGATCGCCGGGCAGAGGCGATAGCCCTGCGGAAAAGGGGGAGGGAGAAACTAGAACGAGGCGGCGACCGTCAGGCCGAAGGTTCGCGGCATTCCTGGAAACAGCTCGATGAAACCGAGGCTCGTATTGGCGAGCCCGGTGACGAGATAGTTCTCGCTGAACAGGTTCTTCACCCACACCGTGGCGCTGTAGCGGTCGCCGGGGCTATGCAAAACAAGGCTCGTGTTCGCGAGCCAGTAGCCGTTCTCGTAGAGCGCCGGGTTGTTGTCGACCGAGAAGAAGTGAGAACCGGTGTAGGACCCGTCGAGCTGCGCGCTCAAGGTATAAGCGCCCACCGGCACGTCGTAACGCGCGGTGCCCGCGAGGGTCAGGCGCGGCGACGAGGCCGTGCGATTGCCGGCGAAGCTGGTGGCCGGATTGCCGGGGTCGAGCAGGAATTCCTTGAACTTGGCGTCGAGGAGGCCCGCTTTCGCCTGCAGGAACAGCGCGTCCACCGGTTGCGCGGTGACCGAGAACTCGGCGCCGTAAACGCGGGTCTTGGCGGCGTTGGCGAGGCTCTGCAGCGTCACCGTCGCGCCGGGCACGTTCTGCGAGACCTGCTGATCGGTGAAGTCGTAATAGAAGGCCGCGCCTTCGAAACCGAGGCGGCGGTCGGGCGTCTGGCCCTTGAAGCCGACTTCATAGCTGTCGAGGAATTCCGGATTGACGATGGTCGCTTCGGCGGGCGCGAACAACGCGCCGCCATTGAAGTCGCCGCCTTTGAAGCCGTGCGCGTAGTTGGCATAGACCATCAGCTCGTCGGTCAGGTCATAGGCGAGATTCGCGCGGCCCGTCCATTCACGCCACGACCGGCCGACCATGGTGCGCGGGATGGTGTCGACGAGTAGGCGGCTCAGCGCCGTCGGACGGTCGATGAAGTTGACCGCATAGCCGGTCGCATTGAACAGGAAAGCGCGGCGGTCGGCCCTGCGGCGATCATAGGTCCAGCGCACGCCGCCGGTGAACTTGAGGCGCGAGGTGATCGCGTAGGCGCTTTCACCGAAGACCGCATAGCTCAAGGTCTCCTGATGCATGCTCGACGCGATGCCCTCTTCCACCGGGAACACGCGCGACAGGCCGCCCGGGCCGTAACCGTTGGCGGCGTAGTTCTGGAAAGCCTGGAGGTCGTCTTCGTAGTAGTTCGCGCCAAAGATCCAAGACAGAGGCCCGTCGCCGGTCGACAGCGCGCGCACCTCCTGGCTGAACTGGTGGTACTTCGAAACGGTGTTGGCCTTCAGCGCGAGGGCGGCGCCGGCGTCGGAATCGTTGTTGAGCTTGCGCTTGTTTCCGTCAAAGCCGCCTTGCGCGACGACATCGAAGCCCTCGCCGTGCCACGTCACCGTGGCACCGGCGCCCCAGGTATCGATGAAATCGTAGGAGTGAAAGTTGGTGAAGCTTTCGCGGGTATTGACCGTGTCCCGGAAGCCGAAGAAATCGGTACAGGCGCCGAGGCGCGGCACCGTGACGCCGGCCGGGCACACCACGCCGACCTGCTTGCCGGGGATGATGTCGCTGCGGTTCTTGCCGCCGTGCACGTTCAGAAGGATGTCGAAGTCGCCGGGCAGAGTGCGAACCTGACCGCGCGCCGACCAGATGTCGGTGGCGCCCTGGTCCTTGATGCCGCTGGTGGGGTTCTTGTTGGCGACATATCCGCCGCGATTGAGGGTGACGGCGGCGATCCGCACCGCGGTCTCATCATCGATCGCGAACCCCGCCGCGGCTTCCACGTTCGCTTCGTTGAAGCGGCCGTAGGTGGCGCGCACCTGCGCGTTCGCGCCGGCGGCCGGATCGGGCTTGCGCGGGATGAAATTGATGACCCCGGCCGTGGTGTTGCGGCCGAACAAGGTGCCTTGCGGCCCTTTGAGGATCTCGACGCGCTCCAGGTCGAGCAGGCCGAAGCCATAGGTGATGGTGGCGCCCTGATAGACGCCGTCCACATGCAGGCCGACCGCGTTGGCCTGGTTGCCGTTGAAGGTCGTGCTGCCGATCCCGCGCAGGAAGATGTGCGGCGTGGCCATGCCGAGGATGGAGTGCCACATCAGGTTCGGCGTCTGGCGCACGAGGTCGGCGCTGGTCGTGTAGCCGAAGCGGGCCACGTCCTCGGCGGTGAAGACGCTCACGGCCTGCGGCACCTCGCCCAGCGTTTCGGCGCGCTTCTGCGCGGTCACGACGATCTCGTCGATAACCGTTTGCGCTGCGAATGACTCGGCCGTCATCGTGAAAACGGCTAAAACCGCCGCCGCAACCGCCAATTTTGTATTGATACGGCGCACTGTGCGCCGGCGGCCCCGCTGCGGGGCGCCAGTCCCCAACGTCATAGTTTCCTTCCCCCACGCTAAGGCCCGCCGTGTCCGGCGCGTTTTTATTCAAGCAGAGGAAGTAGTTAGTACAATACGCCGGCCCCACCGTCAGCACAATAGCTTCGTGTTTTTATTGGATAATACTACTTTAAGTTGTATATTTTCAGTGGTTTTTGAAACAACCAGGGCGCGCGCAGCCGCTGTAGAACAAGCGTTGATTCAGTCCGGGCCGCCCTCTATTGTGACGCATTGTTAAGAGGCCAAACGATGCCGGCGCAGAAGCGCTGCGGGTTTGGGGGAGATCGCGGGCAACGGGCCTGCGATCGGTGGGAACAGAGGCCGATGCGCGCGAACTTGGCCAGCATGCTTTCCGACCTGGACGGTTTGACGAGCGAGCGCTCGTTCAAACATAAGTTCGATTCCATCTTCGCCAACCTGGGCTTCGACGCCTACACCTACGCCAGTCTTCAGAGCGACGAGCTCGAGGACGGCAAGCGCGATTACGCGCACAATATCCTGTGCCTGACGAACCTTCCGCCGAACTGGGTCGCCCATTACGCCGAAGAGGATTACGCGGGTGCGGATCCGGTGATCCGGGACAGCACGGCCAGCCGCCTGCCGATCCTGTGGACGGACTCATATCGTTCGAACTCCCGCACCGCGCAGGAATCCCGGATGATGGAAGACGCCTGGGAGAACGGCCTGCAGCGCGGCCTGACCATTCCGATCCATGGCCCGAAGGGCGAGTTCGGCATATTCAGCCTGAACTCGGAACTCGCCAACGACGAGTTCGTCAAGATCACGGACGAAACCAAATACGACGCGCAGGTGATCGCTTACCATCTGCACGACGCGGTGCAGCGCCGCCTGAAGGCCGCGCGTGAAGTGCCGCTGCCGGTTCCGCTCACCGAGCGCGAGGTCGAAATCCTGCGCTGGACGGTCAGCGGCAAGACCGCCTGGGAAATCGGGGGCATCCTCAAGATCTCCGAGCGGACCGTGAACTTCCATATTCAGAACGTGATGGGGAAGTTCGGCGTGCACAGCAAGACGCACGCGGCCGCCAAAGCCATGGGCATGGGCCTTCTCAACATCTGATCAGTGCCTCAGACGGAGTTTCGCGCGGGCGAAGATGTCCTTCGTCGGGCGCAGCGTGATCAGGTTGCCGAATTCCGGCGCCTTCTCCGAGGTGATCTCGAGATCGAAACGGCGGAAGATCATCGCCAGGGCAAATTGCATTTCCATCATCGCGAAGCCCGAACCGATGCACACGCGCGGTCCCGCGCCGAACGGAAAATAGGCGAACTTCGAACGGCCCGAGATCTGATCGGGCAGGAAACGGTCCGGATCGAACTTCTCCGGATCGTCCCACACGTTCGGCAGCGTATGGATCAGGTACTGGGAAATGAACACCGTGGTGCCCGCCTTGATCGGCTGGCCCGCGATATTGTCGTCGTTGATGGCCACGCGCGCGAACCACCAGAACGACGGGCGCAGGCGCGCCACTTCCTGGATCAAGCGCCTGGTGTAATCGAGGGTCTTCACATCCCCGGCTTCGGGTATGCGGCCGGCCAGCACCATGTCCGCTTCATCGCGCATGCGTTCGAGGTGCACCGGATGCTGAGTCAGCATCAGTAGCGCCCAGGCAACCATGGTCGCGGTGGTGTCGTGGCCGGCCAGCATCAGCGTCATGACTTCGTCGCGCAGCTGGCGGTCACTCATGGCTTCGTTGGTCTCGGCGTCTCGCGTGTCCATCAGGATCGACAGAAGATCGTCGCGCACGGCCGGCTTCGCGCGGCGCTCGTCGATGATGCGCGACACCACGCCCTGCAGGAAGTCGACCGCGGCCTTGAAGTCGCGGTTCTTCTTGGTCGGCATCATCTCGCCGAGGCCGGTGATGTCCCAGATGCGCTTCGACGACACATCGTGCACGATCTTCATGGCTTCGGCGAAGCCGTTGGCGTCGCCGCCGAGGCCCGTCGAGAACATGGTCTGAAGCGCGATCTCGAGGGTCAGGATCGAGGTGTCGTCGGACAGGTTGAACGCTTCGCCGGAATGAGCGCGCGTTTCCCAGGTCTTGAGATGCGACTGAATGATGTCGGTCATGCGCGAGGCCAGCGCGTCGATGCGTTCCTTATGGAACGACGGCTGGATGAGCTTGCGCTGGCGCGTCCACAACTCGCCCTCGCTCATGAACAGCCCGTCGCCGAGCACCGGCCGCAATTTCCCGAGCATCGGGGTCTTGCGGTAGTTCCGGTAATTCTTCTGCAGCACATGTTCGACGTGCGCCGGGTGGTTCAAGAGGTATGCAGTTGTCATAAGGATTCTCAGCGGAACAATGTCACCAAAATTACGCGCCGTCTCGACGAGGAACTTAAATGTGTTTCCCCGAAGCATCGGCAGGACTCCGAGGATGGGATAGCCCTTCGGTCCTGCGAGTTCTTTGCGCGGCTTCATTCCTGATCACGGCTCCTTGACACCAGCGCGCGAGTGTAGTGCCGCCGTTCATGGATCGACAATTTTTTACGCAGCGAGCTTGAAGTCCTGCATCGGCTCGAACGTCTCGGCCCGGAGCTGGGCGCGGCGGGCATTCAGTTGGCCGACATCCGCATAACCGGAGACCGCGCGGGTCACGCCGATTTCGAGCGGCGGGCCGTAGCGATGGGTCAGCAGGCCGGCGCGCTTCAAGATGCGCTCGAAGCGCACATCGGTGACGGCGACAACCTTCGAGATGTTGCGGCGCTTGCAGAAGGCGCCGAGCTGATCGAGCAGCATGCTGGTCACCATGTTGATGGTGCCGAGCGATTCATTGCCGGCCAGGACGCGCTTTGACACGGCGAAACGGCTGATCTCCCACACATCCTCCGCCTCGGGGGCGGGCATGCCGTGCAGGAGTTCGGGGAACACGTCTTTCAACATATAAGGGCGGGTGGTCTGCAGAAGGCGCCAAGACCCGAGGACCTGGCCTTCGTGCTCGCAGACGATATAGACGGGGTCGAGGTCGTCGAACATGTCGCGTTCCTTGCCCGCGAACGAGCCGACTTCCCACGCCAGGCGCTCCTTGAATACCTCGTGACGCAGCTTGAACATGCCGTCGAGCTTGCGCGACGTTTCGATCGTGTTCTCCGGCATCTCGATGATCGACGTGAGCATTCTGTTCTCCCGGCCAACGCGTGATGGTTTCGGGTACAGAGCACCATATCGTTAAGGTTTCAGGACCTGTCAGGACTGACAGGTCCCGTCCTTCCCAGCGCGGTGCAGGGTGGTTGTCATCGGTTAGCGTCTTCAAAATAAAAACGTTAATAACGCAGCCGGATCAAAGACTTGCGTAGGGGATCGCTCCCCCGGCCGAGTCTCTGGGGACGACCTGTTAACACCTGCAACCGACCACCTCGGACACCACGGTCCACCTGTCAGGGCCGAGAGGACAAAAAGCCGTTTTAAGGCGACGTCCGGGGCAACACTGGAACTTGGAGCCCGACGATGACGCATCACACAAGCAAGCTGCCCCCTATGAGGGCAGCGGGCCACGCCCAGCCTTCTACACACCAGCCTTCTCCACACCAGATTTCCACGCACCGGCCCTCCACCCACCGGATTTCCGCGCCTCGGGGCGTCGCCGCCGCCCGCGCCTCGACGACCCTCGCCCTGTCGATGATGGTGGCGCTGCGTTATCTGGAAGGACGCGCGCACCGCCCGGAGGCCGCGAACGCGATCCCCGATCCAGCCCTTTTGTAGGGGAAGATCCATGCAGGGTTCTTCGCAAGCGGGCGGAACGCCGGGAAACGGACGCGCCGCGCCACAGGCGCGGCTGTTCGCCACCTTCAAACTCGCGGCGCCTTACATCGAGATCGTGCAGAAACGCACCGTCGCCGGTAACGCCAAGCCGGCGGCGAATCTCAACCGCGCCGGTTTCGCAGCCGTTGAACAACCGGGCGGGCCCGAACGCTCATGACCTTGGTTTCACCAACCTCGGTCATCCGTAACGCCCTCAACAATCGCGCCGACCTTGCCCTCTCGGCGCTCGAGGCGCGGACGTGCCATTCCTGGAAGATGGGCCTCGACCGGGACAGCGCCCTCGCGCGCGCCGAGGATTTCGCCGGCCATCCGTCGTTCCATCTGTATATCCGCGAAGGGATGGGCGCGTTTGTCGTCGATCTCGACGGTAACTGCTTCATCGATCTTTCCATGGGCCTGGGCGCGCAGCTTCTGGGCCATGCCGTGCCTGCGATTCAGGAAGCTGTCTTGGCGCAAGCCTCGCGCGGATGGCATGCGGGCCTCGTCACCGAGGGGCAACTGGAACTCGCACGCCATATCCAGGCCGCCAGCGGCGTCAACGAGCGCGTCACATTCTGCAATTCCGGCAGCGATGCCACGGCTTACGCGATGCGCGCCGCGCGCGCGTTCACGGGGCGCGATCTGATCGGTATTTTCGCGGGATCGAACCACGGGCACCACGACTACGGCATCGCGGGCGAGGAACCGTCCCGCACACGCGATCTCACCGACGCAGGAAGCCTGTTCGGACGCCCCGCGGCGCGCCGCGCGCATCGCCATCCCGGCGTCCCGCAGGCGGTCGCGGATTCAACCCTCACCCTCGCCTATGGTCATTCTTCGGTCTTCGATCAGATCCGCCGCCGCCGCCGCGATCTCGCCGCGGTGATCGTCGAGCCCGTGCGCGCGCTCGATCCCTCCACCGACCACGGTCCCTGGCTGCGCGAACTCGCGAGCGTCTGCGGCGAGGCCGGCGTGCTTCTCATCCTCGACGAACGCCTGACGGGCTTTCGCCTCGCTTACGGCGGCGCGCAGGAACGTTTCAGCGTGATGCCGGACCTTGTCGCCTACGGCGAAGTCATCGGCGGGGGCTTGCCGTTGGGGGCCGTCGCCGGGCGCGCCGACATTCTGAGCCACATGGCCGGCCGCGAGGCGCCGGGGCGCGCGGCCGCGGACGGCGGCGCTTCGGGCAATATCCTCAGCGTGGCGGCGGGCACGGCCGCTTTAAGCCATCTCGCCGCGCGCCGCGGCACGCTGTATCCCGCGCTCGATGAGAAAGGCCGGGTGCTTGCCGATGCCTTCAACGCTTTCACCGCCGCGCACGGACTGCCGGCGAAAATGAAACTCGCCGGCTCCATCTTCCGTATTCAGTTTTCACGCGCGGACAATGCGGCGAGCGGATATCCCGCCGCCGAAACCGCGTTCTATACGCTGGCGCTGAGCAAAGGCGTATTGGTCCATGCCTCGCGGTTGGGCTTCCTGTCGGGCGCGCACACCACGGGCGACATCGCGCAAGTGGTCACGGCGTTCCACGAGGCGCTGAGCGACGTGGCGAGCGACGGATTGTTCGAACTGAAGGCGTAGCCCCGGGCCGGCCCTACTTGGTCAGCGACGCCGCCATTTCGGCGCAGCGTTGGTTCACCACCGAAGCATCGACGCGATTTTGGCTGGCCGCCGTCTTGCGGCGGTCCTCGGTCAGGCAAGAATCGTTGAACACCTTCTGCGCGCTCGCGATCAGCTCGGCGGGGCACGGCACCATGCGGCCCGGCTCCGATCGCGGTGAAGGCGGCACGCCTTCGAACAAGGGACGCTCGCCCAGGAAGATCCCGACCAGCGGCGGATTGACCGGCACCAGGACGCCCTTGTCGTCCAGGAAGCGCATCTCGGTGCATTGCGGGGCGGCGGCGGCCTGTGACGCGGACAGGACGGCGGCGGCGGCGACACAAAGACCAAGTCTCGTCATGGGTTCCTCGAAGGGGCGGTTAAGGGCGCGGCAGACGTATAGCAGGAAAAATGCCCCGGAAGGGCGGCGAAAATGGGGCGCGGCGTCCGAATTTGAAGCCCTGACGTGCAAGGAAACCATGTTTTCGCCCCATCTTGTCTGACATGATGCGCGCCTCTCCCGGTTTCCCCGACGTCAGGCGAAATTTCGATGATCAAACGCGCTTTGGCCGCCGCCTTTCTGCTCCTCGCTGCGCCGCAGGTGGCCGCGCGCGACATCTATTTCGACGTGCCCTATGTGGCCACGCCGCCCGCGGTGGTCGCGGCCATGCTGAACCTCGCCAAGGCGGGACCCAACGATGTGGTCTATGACCTGGGCAGCGGCGACGGCCGCATCGTCATCGCGGCGGCGCGCGACTTCAAAGTGAAGAAGGGCATCGGGATCGACCTCGACCCCGATCTCGTCACCCTCGCCGCCAAGAACGCGAAGGACGCGCACGTTTCGGATCGCGTGACGTTCGCGCGCGGCGACATCTTCAAAATGGATTTCAAGGAAGCGACGATCCTGACCCTGTATCTGCTTCCGGATGTGAATGTCACGCTTCGCCCGCGCATCCTCGATCTCGCGCCGGGCACGCGCGTGGTCAGTCATGCCTTCAACATGGGCGACTGGGTGCCGGACGGCGCCGACAATGTCGACATGCGCCGCGTGTATATGTGGATCGTGCCGGCGAAGGTCCAGGGCGTGTGGACGGCGAACGTGAACAACGTGCCCTATCGCCTGGACCTCACGCAGCACTATCAGAACGCCGACGGCAAGGTGAAGATCGGCGCCAGGGAAACCGCGTTCGAGATGGGCATCGTGAAAAGCGATGTTTTCACGTTCACCGCCGCCGGGCCGGTGACGTTCGAAGGCAAAGTCGCGGGCAATACCATCACCGGCACTCTCACGGCGGCCGGGAAGCGCACGCCGCTCACCCTCGTCCGTGAAGCGTCGTAAGACCTAAACGGGCCGCCATCTCAGGTCTTGGCGATGGCGAGCGCAGCGCCGGCCATGACCAGCGCGGTGCCCTTGTTGATGCGCTTGAGCGCGTTCTCGGACCGGAACACGCGGCGCGCGCGGTCGGCGAGGACGGCATATGTGGCCAAGGTCGGCGGCAGGACCAGCGTGACCGCCACGAGCAGCGCGCCATAGGTCTCCATATTCATGGCGCCCATATCCACGACCAGCGGCATGACGGAGACAAAGAAGACGATCGGCTTTGGATTGCCGAGGGTGAGCGACAGGCTCGACAGAAAGAGGCGGAACGGCCGCTCGCCGTCGCTGGTGGGATCGATCTCCATCTGCCGCACGGGCGCGCGCCATATTTTCCAGGCGATCCATACGAGATAGGCCGCGCCGGCGTAGCGCACGATATGGAAACCGGCTTCATAGGTCTGTGCGATGAACGCGAGGCCCGAGACCGCCAAGGTCATGAGAGCCGCATCGCCGACCAGAAAGCCCGCGATGAACCACGGCAGGCCGCGCAACCCCTGCCCGAGCGAGCGCGCAATGACCAGCGCCACGCCGGGGCCGGGTGTGGCGACCGCGACGAAGTAGATGCCCGCGAAGATGAGGAAGCCGTGCAGCGTCATGGCGGCACACTATCAGAAACGCGCGCCCGTGACCGAATTAGCGCGCGTCGTGAAATATCATTCCCGCGGTGAAGCGCTGGCCGGAGCGCAAACGGCTGACCCCATGGCGCAGTTTGACGCGGTATGTGCCTTTCGTACCCCGCACGGGACGCTCGTTCACCGCGAAGGCCACGGCATCGCCCTGACGCAGGGGCACAACCTCGACCCGGCTCTGCATCCGCGGCCTTTGCTCGGTCAGCACGAACTCGCCGCCCGTGAAGTCCTTCGAGGGGTCCGACAATAGAATCGCCGCCTGGATCGGGAACCGGATGTCGCCGTAGAGGTCCTGGTGGAGGCAGTTGAAGTCGCCCGGCACGTATTTCAGGACAAGCGGCGTCGGCCGCGTTTGGCCCGCCGCATGGCACTGCGCCAGAAAGCGTTCATGCTCCAGGGGAAAACTCTCCGCGATGCCGAGGCGCGCGTTCCAGCCGTTGGCGATGCGCGCGAGGCGCGGATAGAGCGCCGCCCGCAGGCCCTGGATAGGATCCGGAAGCGGATATTTAAAATAACGGTACTCGCCTTTGCCGAAGCCATAACGCGCCATCACGATATGGCTGCGGAATTGGCTTTCATCGTTATAACGCTCGGCAAGCGCCGCGCATTCATCCGGCGACAGCAATGCGGGCAACACCGCGCAGCCGAAGCCGTCGAGTTCCGTCTCGAACGCCGTCCAGTCGTAAGCGGCCACGCGCTTGGAAATGCTCAAGTTCATATCGCCTTCACCTCGCACGGCCGAGAGTATACGTCCGGTGAGGGGAGCGAACCCCGTTCTCTGCTTTCAAATCGGACGGCGGCCTTTCATGAATGGCTCACCGGACTCTCTGTCGGCGCGGCCGGCGCGCCGCGCAGCGCGGTGGCGATATCCAGGGCCGCCCCGTAATCTCTGGCATGCACGGCGAGCGGGGTTTCCGGCCCCAGATCGACGGACATGAGCAAGCTCATGGGCTGTGGCTGCGTCCCGGAGAGCACAAGCCGAATGCCGAGTGATTTGCACTCCAGCGCAAAGTCACGCAGAGCGCTTGCGCCCGTGGTGTCGAGAAAAGGGACCTCGCGAAGGCGGAGAATGAGGACCGCCGGCCGCTGGCCCATACGCCGCAAAGTGTCGAGCAATTGGCTGGCGACGCCGAAGAAAAGCGGTCCCATCATGCGGAAAACCTCGACCCCGGGCGGCAAGTCCGCGCGCTGGTCGTACTCCTCAAACGCTCCATCGGGCATCTGGCCGCGCGGATCGGCAATCGCCTGGGCCTTGCTCATGCGGTTCATGAATAGGATCGACGCAAGCACGACACCCACGGCGATGGCGACGGTGAGATCCACGAGCACCGTCAATGCAAACGTCAATAGGAGGACGCCGCGATCGTCCGAGGGCATGCGGACAAGGTGAAGAAAGCGCTCGTATTCACTCATGCCCCACGCGACGACAAAAAGGATCGCCGCCAGCGCGGACATCGGCACCAGCTTCATCAGATCGCCGGCAAAGAGGATGAACACCAGCAAGAACAAGGCGTGCATGATTCCCGCGACCGGCGTCCGGCCTCCGGCCCGGATATTGGTCGCGGTCCGGGCGATGGCGCCGGTCGCGGGCAAGCCCGCGAACAGTGCGGAGGCGACGTTCGCGACGCCCTGACCGACGAGTTCCTGGTTGGACCTATGGCGAAACCCCGTCATGCCGTCGGCGACCACAGCCGACAACAGCGCTTCGATCCCGGCCAAAAACGCAATGGTGAACGAAGACGGCAGGATGGCGCGCAGCTTCTCAAAGGAAAACGCGGGAAACGCGGGGGCCGGCAGCCCTGTCGGCATGTCGGGGAAGCGTGTCCCGATGGTGTCGATGCGCAGCGTGAACAGGTGGGAAATTGCGACGGCCATGACGATGGCGATCAAGTAGCCGGGCGCCTTCGGGACGTAGCGGCGCAGGACGATGATGATGGCCAGGGCAAGGACACCGATCGCACAGGCCGCCGGATCGATTGTTGAAAACGCATGAGCGTAGCTGATCCACTTGGGAATAAAATCGGCGGGGATGTCCGTCATCGCGAGGCCGAGGAAATCGCGCACCTGGCTTGACGCAATAATGACGGCGATTCCGGCGGTGAAGCCGGCAACCACGGGATAGGGAATGAACCGGATCAGTTGGCCCAGCTTCGCGTAGCCGGCGACGATCAGGATGGCTCCGGCGACGAGGGTCGCGAGCACGAGGCCGTCATAGCCGTGTTGGGCAATGACATTGAACACGACAACGACAAAAGCGCCGGTCGGGCCGCCGATCTGCACGCGCGAACCGCCGAGCGCCGAGATCATGACGCCGGCGACAACCGCGGTGACGAGGCCCTTGTCGGGAGAAGCGCCGCTGGCGATGCCGAGCGCCATGGCAAGCGGAAGGGCGACAATCGCCACGGTCAAACCGGCGATCGCGTCAGCCTTAAAATCGCCGAACCGATAGCCGTCGCGCAGAACGGTAAACAGTTTTGGGATCAGACCGAGGTTTGCGTCAGGCGGCGTCGGTGTCATCCGTCGCATCCTTGCCTTTGACAGCGCTCACCGGGACACGCTGGACGTGCGCCTCTTTCAATCGGACGCCACGCCCCACACCCGATGACGGCGCATTGTCGCCCAAAAGTTCGATGCCGGCCGCGTCCAGCGCCGCGACGATCTTGACCAGCGTGTCGATCATGCCCCGGACCGTCCCCCCGGAGGATTCCATGCGCTGGATGGTCGGCAGGGACACCCCGCAGAGGTCGGCGAGTTCGCGCTGATCTAAGCCAAGCATGGCCCGGGACGCTTTGAGCTGTGCGGAACTAATCACGGAGACACCTGATGTTTAATACATCAATATAAATTCTTTACATATCTTGATAAAATTATTCAATATCTAAACTGATATATTATGTGAGGACGCGTGATCCCGGTTGCTTCCCATGTTTCGCCGGCGGGACCGGTGACAATCAGCCGCAAACGCGGGGCCGGCACGTTCGTCTATGAGCAAGGCGGCTGTTCCCAAAGCGCGGCCGATCAATACGGCGTCAGCTTGTCGTCCTATATTCACGCGCTTTTCAGCCTCATCCATCAAAAGCGGTGCGCGCGCGTGCTGATGATTGGATGCGGCGGCGGAACACTCGCGACGCTCTTGATGCGAACGGGCGCCGACGTCACCGTCGTCGATGTCGATCCGGGCGCCTTCGACATTGCCTTCAAATATTTCCAAATGCCGAGCGACGTGCGCTGCGTCGTCTGTGACGGCGCGGCCTATCTGGAAAAGGTTTCCGAGACGTTCGACGCGATCGTCCTCGACGCATATGACGGAAGCACCATTCCAAAGCACCTCGTCACGGACGGTTTTTTTCGCTCCGTCAAAGCGCGCCTTCCCGAGATGCAAGGATTGTTTCTGGCAAACGTCTACCTGCACCACGCCTTCGACCTGGCGGCGGACCGCATGGTCGAGGCAACTTTCTTACATTGGCCGGCCGTGCGCTTGTTGGACTCACGCGTGAGTACGTCAGGAAATGCGATCGTTATGGCCGGGGATGTCGCCGATCTCCATTCCCCTGGGTTGCTGATTTATCCCGAGGTGGAATGGTCCCGCGTCGCCGAAGAACTCCGCCTCATGGCGTTCAGGGAAAGCCGTTTGGGCAGATTGCATGCAGCGCGGCGGCTTTGGGAGCGGTGGGCCGCGCAGAGGTTTCAGCCGGGGACATAGAAGACGCACGCGCCGAAGCTCGCCGCGGCCCGTCCGCCTTCGCCCTAACGGGCTCCGGCGCGACAACTTTTCTCGCCTTCGCGAGAAAAGTTGGTGCGGGTAGAGGGAATCGAACCCCCACTCCGTTGCCGAAATCAGATTTTGAGTCTGACGCGTCTACCAGTTCCGCCATACCCGCACGAGGCGCTTTATAGCCAAGGATGCGGGGCTTCGCCAGCGTTTATGCTAGGCAATTCAGGGCCTTCGCCCGATTTTTTGGCTGCATTTGCGTGCAGTGATCGCGCTTGGTCCGGGAATTACAGCAAACCCCGTTTGACCAGGGCCTCCCGTCCGACCAGGCCACTCAACACTACGATGTTCTGCTCCGACAGGCAGAAAGCTTCCGCCGCAGGATTCGTGTTGCCGATAAGGGAGGCCATGCCGGCTTTCAAAATGTCGCGTGATACTCCGTTCTCAATGATCGCCTCGACCCCCTCGTAGGAGAAAGCGCGAGGCAGCGTTACGCCGGGAACAAATTGCTGGCCGGAAGCCGAAGCGCTTGCGATCAGTGCATATGCGGTAGACGATTTGACCGCCATCCCGAATGAGCTTGCGGATAACATTGCACTTGAACGGATTGCTTTCACCGATTGGGTGATTTCGTAGCGCCTCGGCCTCGTGTTCAAGTGCCCGCCGGTTTACGCCTTTGCCGACATAAAACGGGCGGCCGTCGGGACGGCATAGAACGTACACATAGAAGCGACCGGCAATGGTCTTGAGAAACGCATCTGCT
>JADZAK010000050.1 GCA_020852595.1 Rhodospirillaceae bacterium | reverse complement strand
TGGGTTCAGAACGTCGTGAGACAGTTTGGTCCCTATCTGCCGTGGGTGTAGGAAACTTGAGAGGATTTGTCCCTAGTACGAGAGGACCGGGATGAACGTACCTCTGGTGTACCAGTTGTTCCGCCAGGAGCATCGCTGGGTAGCTATGTACGGACGGGATAACCGCTGAAGGCATCTAAGCGGGAAACCCACCTCAAAACCAGGTTTCCCTTGAGAACCGTGGTAGACCACCACGTTGATAGGCTGGGTGTGGAAGCATCGTGAGATGTGGAGCTAACCAGTACTAATTGTTCGATCGGCTTAAGAGCCCGTATGCTCAGGCGCCGATGATACAAAACCCATCGGAACTAAAAGATCTTGGTTATCGCTTTTTTAGAACTCGAAAGAGTTCTTCTCTGATTTCAGATGACCTGGTGGTTATGGCGAGGATGTAACACCCGATCCCATCCCGAACTCGGCCGTGAAAAGCCTCTGCGCCAATGGTACTTCGTCTTAAGACGCGGGAGAGTAGGTCGCTGCCAGGTCTTCTGAGATCAGAGAGAAAAGCAAATCAACCTGTCATGTATGTCAATTCGGCGGACGCCGGCATAAATCTCGAACATCGTTACGCCGGTGCACCGCGGATCTTCAACAAGATCCGCTGAACGCTTTTACGCGGGGTGGAGCAGTCTGGTAGCTCGTCAGGCTCATAACCTGAAGGTCGTTGGTTCAAATCCAGCCCCCGCAACCATCTTTACAGTAACCGGAACGCCAAGGCGTTCCGGGTTTGTATTTGTGAGCGCCGCGATCGCGTCGGCATTTCCCAGCAGCTCTAGTGAAACTTCGCCCGGGCGCGCGCCCGGGTGCACGATGATGCCCGTCACGAGCTGGCGCAGGATCTCCGCGGCCTCGCGTCGATCGGCGGCGTCGGCGCCCTGTAGCGTCTCCTTCAGCTGATCTACGACGCGCAGGTATAGATCGAACGCGTGAGGGTGCAGCTCGACCACCTTGGCCGGCTGTACGGCGATTCGCTGCTCCACGTCCGCGATCTTCCCCTGCAGGTCCTTCAGCCGCGCCAAGAGGGGCGCCGGATCGCCGGTACTGTTAGCGATCACGTCGACCAGCCGTGCGATCTGCCGCTCGAGATCAGCCCGGGCTTTTAGGTCGGCGCGGTGCGCGGTTTCCGAATCGGTCCGCGCCAGCGTTTTGGCGGCGCGATATTCACGCGCGAAGGCGTCTGCCGCATCTTCCGTCGCCATCATAGCCCGCAGGCCGTCCAAGATGCGCGTCTCGACGGCATCGATGCGCACCATGCGCCGATTGGTGCAGCTGCCGTTGTTGCGTGCTGATGAACACCCCAAATGGTCGCGCGTGTAAACGCTGTAAGATCCTCCGCACCGACCGCAGCTCATCAACCCGGAAAAAAGATGTTTCGGCCGCCGAGCCTGGTCAGGCCGGCGCACCGTCGCCATGCTGCGGAGACGCGTCTGCGCCGCGTCCCAAAGATCATCTTCGAGAATCCTCAGCTCCGGCGCGGCGCGCGTCACCCATTCCGATGGCGGATTCGGCCGCGCCTGGCGCCGGCCTGTGTCCGGGTCCTTCACAAACCGCTGCCGATTCCAAACAATGCGCCCGACATACATCTCGTTATTGAGAAGGCCGTTGCGCCGCTTCGGATTTCCCAGCAGCGTCGACGCGTTCCAGCGCGGAGGGCCAGCGCCATCCACGCGGCGGCGGGCCGCGCCGGGCGGTGCAACTCCATCGGTGTTCAGCTGCTTCACGATCTCAAACGCGGAGAACCCTCCGACATAGGCGCGGAAGATGCGACGCACGATTTCCGCCTCGCCGGCGTCGATCTCGCGACGTCCGCCGACGCGGTTGCCGCGAGCATCGAGGTCCGGAACGACTTTGTAGCCGTAGCACAGGCCGCCGGCGACACGGCCCTGGTCGACGACACCGCGCTGTCCGCGCCGCGTTTTGTCGGCGAGGGACTTGAGGTAGAGCGCGTTCATCGTGCCCTTAAGACCGACGTGCAGCTCCGAGATCACCCCTTCCTCCAGGGTGACAATCTCAACGCCGAGGAAGCTCAGGTGCTTAAAGATATTGGCCGTATCTGCCTGGTCGCGCGACAGGCGATCGAGAGCCTCGGTTAACACCACCTTGAAGCGCCCCGCGCGCGCATCGGCCAGTAGTTTCTGCATGCCGGCGCGCAGCAACGTGGCGCCGGAGAGTGCCGCGTCGGTGTAGGTCTCCACGACATCCCAGCCTTCGCGCGAAGCGCGCGAATGACAAACGCGCAGCTGATCGCCGATCGACGATTCACTCTGATTGTCGGACGAATAACGGGCGTAAAGTGCGACCGCCAGCCGTGATGTCGTCATGGTTCCCCTCGCGGCGGTGATTCTGCCGCCTTCGCGGCGATCCGCGCAAGTAGGCGCGCCAGGGCCAGCACGGGCGCGGGGGATGACGCCCGGACGAGTCCGTCGCGCGGCGGCCAGGCGCGCCGATCCGGCGGCGGAAGCGTTGCTTTCCGCTTAGTCATCTGCGCAGCCGATAGCCTTCGAGAACCGTAAGGGCCTTTCCCGAAACGCTTTTTGATGTGGGGATAAGTCCAAGGGAGCGCACAAGCTTGCCGGCTTGCTTGGTCGTGAACGCGCGCCCGGACCTGCGCGTGAGGGCCGCTGCCAGGTGGGAAAGAAGAAGAAACCCGCCGTCGGACGGCTCAGCGACGAGATTGAGCTGCGGGTGGTACAACGAAAGGTCGGCGGCGATCGCTTGACCGCAAGCGCGGCAATGCTGCAGTCGAGGCGTTTTTATGGTGGTGCCCATTGGAAACTCCAGGATTCCGTCCAAGCGCCGCCGGTGAGGACAGCAGTGTTTGGACGGGGAAGGTCTCTGGCGTTTACCGCTGGTCCACCAGCCTCACGCGGCACGCCAGAACATTTACGGCTGCAGCTTGGGCGAGCTGCTTAGATCCGGGC
>JADZAK010000049.1 GCA_020852595.1 Rhodospirillaceae bacterium | reverse complement strand
GCTGCGCGCCCTACCTTTATGCAGCTGCGCGCCCTACGTTTGTGTAACGGGGCGCAGCGGAACGCCGGTGTTTCTTGGTCATTTGCGTAACCGCGCGTATAGTTGGAGCGCACGGCGCGTTGCCGTGTGCGATCGGTGCGTGCCTTGTCAGGTAGCGTTCCGAACTACCTGATGAAAGTCACGGCCCGTGCGGAGGTTAACGAGGGTGCGAACCCTCACAACGGGAGGATTTAGAATGGGTGGTGCTGGTGCTGCCGTGCGTCTTCTCGCCTTAGCAGTCTTTGTTGTTGCGGGAGCCGGCGTTTACGCGATGGTGCTGAAGAGCGACCTCAAAGCCGCCGAGGTCCAGCTCAATACAATTGCCAAAGATCGCGACCTCTACAAAACGCGTGTCGAACAATACGCTTCTCAAAGTAAGGACGATTCTCGGTCGCTCGCGAGCTGCGAAGCCCAGGTCACCGACCTGACGGCGCAGCTTCAAGCCGCTACGGCGAAGCCCGCCGGCCGCCGCTAACCGAGGCTGAAAGACCGGGCCGCGGGCGGGCGTCGCCGGCCGGCGGCCCGGTTGAGCCGCCCTGTACGCGCGCTGCGTGCACGCGCGGGCGGCTCTCGCCCATTTTTCTTGCCAAGTTCGAGGGCCTCTGCCCTCATGCCGCCCGCTCGTCTGGCGCGGATTTTTCACACATGGATCTCATCACGTTCTTGCAGGCGGCCGTCCTCGGCCTGGTCGAGGGGCTGACGGAATTCCTGCCGGTGTCGTCCACCGGCCATCTCATTCTTCTCATCGATCTGCTCGGCTTTCGGGGTCCGCCCGGAAAGATGTTCGAGATCGTCATCCAGCTGGGTGCGATCCTCGCGGTGGTGTGGATCTACCGCGTGAAGATCTTCAATGTCGTGTGCGGTGTTTTCTCCGAACCCGCGGCGCAGAAGTTCACCCTCAACCTCATCCTCGCCTTCCTGCCGGCGATGGTGATCGGCGTGTTCGCCTATTCGTTCATCAAGAGCGTTCTGTTCTCGCCCTGGGTGGTGAGCGTCGCGTTGATCGTGGGCGGTATCGCGATCCTCGTCATCGAGCGCGCGCAAAAAACCGCGCGCTACCATGCGCCCGAGGAGATCCCCTGGCCCAAGGCGCTCGCGATTGGACTGTTCCAGTGTATCGCCATGATCCCGGGTGTCTCGCGCTCGGGCGCCACGATCATGGGCGCGCTGCTGGTCGGCGTGGAACGCCGTACGGCGGCGGAATTCTCGTTCCTGCTCGCAATCCCGACCATGCTCGCGGCCACCGTGTACGATCTCTATAAAAACCGCGATGTCCTGACGACGGACAATCTTTCCATCATCGCCGTGGGGTTCCTCACCGCGTTCCTGGTGGCTTTCGCGGTGGTGCGCACGGTGCTGAACTTCATTTCAAAGCACGGCTTCACGCCGTTCGCGATCTACCGGATCGCGCTCGGCGTCGTCATGTTGATCGTCCTGACGCTGAGACCCTAGCTCGGCGCCGGTTTCGGTTGCGGCTTGGGCTGCTTGGCGCGGATCTCTTCCGGCCAGGTGCTCTTGATGAAGGCCAGCACCGCCCAGATATCGTGGTCGGTGAGCACCTCCTTGAACAGCGGCATGTCCGTCGGATAGTCGTCGCCGAGGCCGTCCTTGATGATCAGGAACAGCCGCCCGTCCGAATGATGCCAGGTGTGGCCCGTGGGGTCGTGCGGCGGCGCGGGCAGCTTGCCGTCCGGCAGATGCGTCATCCAGTCCGGCTGGCCTTCCAGGTTCGCGCCGTGACAGGCCGCACAGTGGTCCGCGTATACCTGCTTGCCGTGGGACACGAGGCGCGCGTCCATATGGTCGGCGCTGACCGCGGCTTTGTCTTTCGTCGCCCAGAGGACCGCGGCGCCCAAAGCGGCGATGGTGATCGGACCTGCAAAGAGGATCGCTTTCGCTCCCGGCGTCATATCGCGTTATCCCCGGAAATCGGCAAAATGCACGGCGCCGGCTTCATTGCCGATCAACAGGCGGTCGCCGTCCGGATTCCAGGCCATGGCGGTGACCGGGCTGCCGGTGGGATCGAGGATGCCGATGGTGTTCACGGATCCCGGTTGACCGACGAGCACGCTGCCGTCCTCGAAGCCGGCGGCCACGATGTCGAGCTTCGGATTGGCGGCAACCGTGCTCACCAGCGCGCCCTCGGTGGCGGACCCGAACTCAGCCGGCGGCTTGCCCATGGGGCCGCTTCCGGCAAAAGGCCAGCAGATGACGCTGTCCGAGCCGGTCGTCGCCAGGAAATGGCCGCGGCGCGTGAAGGCGATGTTGCGCACTTTTCCCGGATAACCGGTCATGCGCATGTGTTCGCCGTCGGACAGACGCCACCCGTGCAGGGCGTTCTCCTGCATGGCGGTAATGAGATAGTCGCCATCCGGCGACCAGACCGGTTGAAGATGCGAGCCGCGCCATTCAAGAACCGAGGCGGCCGCGGTGCTCGCCAGCCACCACAAACTGACGCCATTGTAGTGCGAAACGGCGAGGCGCTTGCCCTTGGGGTTGATCGCGAGGCCGCCCACGGTGCTTGCATGCGCGAGGTCGCGCAGCTCGCCCTTCTTGTTCATGACGGTGGCTGTTTTACCGACCGCGAACACGCGCACACCGGCGCCGGCATGGGACGTCACATGCTCGATCCACTTGCCCTTGTTTTCCCACAAGGTCTCCGCCGCGCCGGCGGCGGCGATCTTCACCAGCTTGCCGTCGTCGCCGCCGGAGAGGAACGCACCTTTCTCGATATCGGCGGTGAGGGACAGGCACGCACCCTTGTGCGCGCTGACGGCCACGGGCGCGGCGTCCGGGGTTTCGCTGTCGAACAAGCGGATCGTGCCGTCGCCGAAACCGAGCGCCATGAGGCGGCCGTTCTGCGCGGCCGCCACGGCGTAGTCGCCGAACTCCCAGGAGGCCACGCGGCCTTGCGCTTTTTGATGAGCCACGGCGCGGTCTTACGCAACGCAGGCTTCGAAGCCGGCTTTCAGCGCGGCTTCCGTCTCGGCGTCGATCTTGCGGCCGATGAATACGAGGCGGCTCTTGCGCTTGTCCTTCGCCGGCCACGCGCCGGTGTAGTTGCCTTCCGAGACCATGTGCACGGCCTGGAACACAAAGCGCTCGTCCTTGCCTTGCATGTTCAAGATGCCCTTGGCGCGCAGAAGATCTTGACCCTTTGTGCGCAGGACGTCGTTGATCCACATGTCGAACTTCTGCTCGGAGACCGGCGTGTCGGTGGTCAGCGAGATGCTGCGGATCGCTTCGTCGTGCACCGGATTGACGGCGCCATGGTCGTGATCGTGGTGGTGATGATCATGGCCATGATGGTCGTGCCCGTGATCATGGTCGTGATGGTGATGATCGTGACCGTGGTCATGATGGTGATGATCATGATCATGGCTGTGATCGTGCGTCGGGTCGAAGGCATGGCCGTGCAGGAAACACGGATCGTGCTCCAGGATGCGCTTCAGGTCGAACGCGCCGCGGTCCAGGATTTTATCGAGATCGATGTCGGCGCGCGCCGTGTGATAGATGGTCGCGAACGGGTTCAGGCCGCGCACGCGGGCTTCGACGCTGCGGAGCGTGTCCTTGCTCACCAGATCGGTCTTGTTGAGCAGCACGATGTCCGCGAAGGCGATCTGTTCCTTGGCTTCGCCGCTGTCGGCCAGGCGCTGGTCGATATGCTTGGCGTCGACCACGGTGACGATGCTGTCGAGCTTGGTCTTCTTGCGCACGTCCTCATCGGTGAAGAAGGTCTGGGCCACCGGGGCGGGATCGGCGAGACCGGTTGTTTCCACGAGGATGGCGTCGAACTTGTCGCGGCGCTTCAAAAGGCCGGCGATGATTCGGATCAGATCGCCGCGCACGGTGCAGCAGATGCAGCCGTTGTTCATCTCGAACACTTCTTCGTCGGCGCCGACCACCAGGTCGTTGTCGATCCCGATCTCGCCGAATTCGTTGACGATCACGGCGTACTTCTTGCCGTGGTTTTCGGTGAGCACGCGGTTGAGAAGGGTGGTCTTGCCGGCGCCGAGATAGCCGGTCAGCACGGTCACGGGGATCTGGTGGGCTTCAGCCATGGGGAAACCTCTGAAACGGGAAAAATGGGTGGGCTTATATAAGTGTGCGTCAGCCCCAAATGCAAATCGGCGCGGACCTTGCGATCCGCGCCGATTCGAAGCGTCTGTAACGAAAGCTTTTACGCTTCCGCGTTGTCTTCCGCCGCTTCGGCCGGGGCTTCGTCGCCCATCAGCTTTTCGGCGTCTTCCGCGCGCTCCAGGAGCTGCGCGGCTTCGGCGATCTTCAGGTTGCCTTCTTCCATCGAGCGGGCGATCGTGAATTCCACGTCGACCTTCACTTCCGGATGCAGGCGAACCGGCGTCTTGAAGGTGCCGAGCACCTTCACCGGCGCGTTCAGCAGCACCTGGGTGGCTTCAACGGTCACACCCTGTTCCTTGAGCGAGTGGGCGATGTCGCGGGCCGAGACGGAGCCGTACAGCTGGCCGCCTTCGCCGGCCGAGCGGACGATGATCAGCTTCAGGCCGTCCATCTTCTTCGCAACGACTTCGGCTTCGCCCTTACGCTTCAGGTTCACCGCTTCGAGTTCGACTTTCTTGGATTCGTAGTAAGCGCGGTTTTCCTTGTTGGCGCGCAGCGCCTTTTTCTGCGGGAACAGGAAGTTGCGGGCAAAACCCGGCTTCACGTTCACGACTTCACCCATCTGACCCAACCGGTCGATACGCTCGAGCAGAATGACTTCCATTTCTTCCTCCATGGGCACCGTCCGGAGAGGGTGCGCTTTCAAAAACGCATTTCGTTGAAATGCGGCTCGTTGTTAATCCTCACGCGGCTTTGCGAACCGCGCCCGTAATTGCAGCACATGATCCGCCACCGCCAAACCGATCAGCAGGACGAACGACGCCGGTACGGTCACCAGCGTCACGATATAGAACAGCACAAGCAGGGTCGGCCCCTGCTTCACCGCTTTTGCGCCGCTGTGCGCCACCGCGAGGCCTTGCAGAAGCAGCGGAAGACTAAGCACCGCTGCCGCATTGCCCGCGACGAACCTTGCGTCGCCGTTCAACACCAAGGCCGCGAAGGCCGCTCCCGCGAACAAGAGCATGAACCAACGCTGGACCTCGAAGTCGCGGTAGGCGGGCGTCGGCCACAGAGCCAAGCCCATCCGCTTCAACATCGACTGGGCCAGAGCGGCGCTAAGAAGCGCGCGCAGGCACCAGTTCCAACCGACCGCGCCAGGCAGCAACGCCGCCATGGCATCGACGAATTGCGCCCGCGCCTTCACAAGCTCGGCGCCCGCCGCCGGGTCGACCGGCATCGCCGTGACCACTTCGTCCAGCCTGGCCCTGACCGCCGCTTCGATCCCTTCGGCTCCCGTGGGAAGCAGGAAAAGACCGACGGTCACGATCAACACCGCGAAAGCCGCCAAACCGCAGACCGTGCGGGCCAGGGCTTCACCCGACGCCGGAGCGTTCGGGTCCGTCTTCGCCGCTGCGATCGCGATTCGCGACAGCAGCACAGCCGGGGCGGCGTCGGCCACCAGGTAGACAATGGCGAAAGCGAACGAGCCGCTTAAGATCGCCACGGTCACCATTCCGCCGACCACGGCCACCGGCAGGAAAGCTCCGCCGAGGCCGAAGGCCGTCATCGCGAGCGGCAGCGGCGACAACATCGCGCCTAGGAGAACGCCTAGAAACGACTGCCGCAGCGCCGCGATGAGTAACGCTCCACCTAACGCGCCGGCGACGACCGCAATCGCGCTCGCCCGGGTCACGATCGGTGATTAGACAGCGACGACGTACGGCAGCAACGCGAGGAAGCGGGCGCGTTTGATCGCGCGCGCCAGTTCACGCTGCTTCTTGGTCGACACGGCCGTGATACGGCTCGGCACGATCTTGCCGCGCTCGGAGATGTAGCGCGAAAGAAGGCGCGTATCCTTGTAGTCGATCTTCGGCGCGTTCGAGCCCGTGAACGGGCAGGTCTTGCGACGGCGGAAGAACGGTTTGCGTCCCGGAGCAGCCATTAGCCTTCTCCCTGGTCAGAGTCAGAACGAGGACGGCGGCCCGAGCTGAAACGGTCGCGGTCACCGCCACGATCGCCGCCACGGTCACCATCGTCACGCGGACGGCCACGGCCGCCGCCAAAGCCACGGCCGCCGCCGAAGCCGCCGCGGTCGCCGAAGCCACCGGTGCGCTCGGCCGGACGGTCCTTGTTGAGCAGGACAGCCGATTGGCCTTCTTCATGTTCTTCGACGCGAATGGTCAGGTAACGCAGCACATCTTCATTGATGCGCATGCGGCGTTCGTATTCGTTGATCGCCGCCGCGGGGGCGTCGATGTTGAACAGAACGTAGTGACCCTTGCGGTTCTTCTTGATGCGATAGGTCAGCGAACGCAGGCCCCAGCTTTCACGCTTGGTCACCTTGCCGCCGCCTTCGACGAGGATGTTGGTGAGTTCATCGGCCAGGGTGTCCACCTGCGTGGTGGCGATATCCTGACGCGCGATCACGACGCTCTCATAGAGAGGCATGAGGGTAGTTCTCCTTATGGCTTGTCTCGTCCAGGAAAACGCCGACCATCGGCGCTCCCCGGCATAGCTGGCCCCAAAAGGTCAGCAAGGAGCTATGTTAAGGGCGCGGAATATACACATTCCCCGCAGCGCCACAAGGGAAGAGGGGCGTAAAAGATGGGCTCGGCCGGCGGGGCGGGCGATCCGGATCGGTCGCGCCCTTTGACCTATTTATATGTTAAAAATCAATTCATTAGTATTCAAGGGCCGCCGCAGGCCTGGGGGATTTCTTGACAGAAAGCCCCCCTTGCGTCACCTCTCCGGCCCGAAATCGCGGGTTATAAGGGGGCGATCAATGAGCTGGAGCTACGTTTTTCCGGGCCAAGGGTCTCAGGCCGTGGGCATGGGCAAGGAGCTGGCCGCGGCCTTCACGGAAGCGCGCGAAATCTTTCAGGAAGTCGACGACGCCCTGAACCAGAAGCTCTCCAAGCTGATGTTCGAAGGCCCCGCCGACGAACTCACCCTGACCGAGAACGCCCAGCCGGCTCTCATGGCCGTCAGCATGGCCGTTGTGCGCGTCCTGGAAAAGCAGGCCGGCATCGCCATCCGCAAAACCGCGCGTTACGTCGCCGGCCACTCCCTCGGTGAATATTCCGCGCTGGCCGCGGCGGGCTCCTTGAGCCTCGCCGATACCGCGCGTCTTTTGAAAACCCGCGGTCAGGCGATGCAAAAAGCCGTGCCGGTCGGCGAAGGCGCCATGGCTGCGCTGCTCGGTCTCGATGTGGACGACGCGCAAAAGATCGCGAGCGATGCGTCCGGGAACGGGCTCATCTGCGCCGCCGCCAACGACAATGCGCCCGGCCAGGTCGTGGTGTCGGGTCACAAGGCGGCCGTCGAACGCGCGATCGAACTCGCGAAAGCAAAAGGCGCGAAGCGCGCCATGTTGTTGCCCGTGAGCGCGCCCTTCCATTGTCCTTTGATGAAGCCCGCCGCCGATGTCATGGCCGAAGCGCTGTCCAAGGTGACGATCTCGGCGCCCGTGGTGCCTGTGATCGCTAACGTCACGGCCGGCACGGTGATCGATCCCGACGAGATCCGCCGTCTGCTCGTCGAGCAGGTCTGCGGCATGGTGCGCTGGCGTGAAAGCGTGCATCTGATGAAGGACGCCGGCGTCGATACGTTGATCGAACTCGGCGCGGGCAAGGTGCTTTCGGGCCTGACCAAGCGCATCGACGGCGATCTCACCGGCATCAGCGTCGGCACGCCGGCCGACATCGAAGAATTCGCTAAAAAGAAATAAGAAGAAAAAAGGAAAACGCGATGTTCGACCTGACCGGCAAAACGGCTTTGGTGACGGGCGCGAGCGGCGCCATCGGCGGCGCCATCGCGCGCGCGCTGCATGCGCAAGGCGCCAGCGTTGCGTTGCACGGTTCGCGCAAGGACGCGCTCGATGCGCTTGCCGCCGAGCTCGGCAGCCGCACCTATGTGCTCGTCGCCAATCTCGCCGGCGGCGCCGAGGTCGTCGAAAAGATGATCCCGGACACCGAGGCCGCGCTCGGCCAGGTCGACATCCTCGTCAACAACGCCGGCGTGACGCGCGACGGCCTTATCCTTCGCATGAAGGACGAAGATTTCTGGACCGTGATGGACATCAACCTGGGCGTTGCGTTCCGCCTGAGCCGCGCCGCCGTGAAGGGCATGATGAAACGCCGCTTCGGCCGTATCATCAACATCTCCTCGGTGGTCGGCGCCACGGGTAATCCCGGCCAGACCAACTACGTCGCCTCGAAGGCTGGCCTGATCGGCCTCACCAAGTCGCTGGCGCAGGAAGTGGGCAGCCGCGGCATCACCGTGAACGCGGTGGCCCCGGGCCTGGTCACCAGCGCCATTTCCGACAAGCTCAACGACGAGCAAAAGAACCGCATGCTCCAGAACGTGCCGGTGGGACGGATCGGGGAAGGCGCCGATATCGCGGCCGCCGTGGTCTATCTCGCCAGCACCGAAGCCAGTTACGTGACCGGGCAGACGCTCCACGTAAATGGCGGTATGGCTATGATTTAAAAGAGAAAACAGGTCCAAGACCGGCCTGCCGTAGCCCTAGCCAAGAAAAAGGTAATATGCTACTGACACCCTCACTTCGATGGGGGCCGGGAGCTCGGGCCGCGGGTCTGGCGCGCACAATAGTTCGTGACAGATATCGACTGCAGACATCATCACCACCAAGAAAAGATTAGAGGAATAAGAATGAGTGACGTTGCCGATCGCGTGAAAAAGATTGTCGTCGAGCATCTCGGCGTTGATGAAGCCAAGGTCACCGACAATGCGAGCTTTATCGACGATTTGGGCGCTGACAGCTTGGACACCGTCGAGCTCGTGATGGCGTTCGAAGAAGAATTCAGCGTCGAAATTCCTGACGATGCGGCGGAAAAGATCCTGACCGTGAAAGACGCGATCGCCTTCATCCAGGCGAACGCGAAATAAGCAGCGATTTGCGGCAGGTCATACCATCGCCGCAGTGAGCACAGTGCGACGGGCCCGTGCCGCCTTCAGGCGGCACTAGCTTTATGGAATTTCCAGTGTCCGATTTCGGAAGTTCGCTGATGCAAAGGGCCGTTCGGCATCGTGACTTTCCGAAATCGGACACTGGTGCGCCTCACCCCGGAATTCGCCTTGCGGATTTTCGCCGTGCGAATTTCGGGGACCAGCAGGCGGACAGTTCGTTCTCGTCCGGGACCACGGCATCATGACTTATGAACCGAAGCGCATCGTTGTAACCGGTATCGGGCTGGTCACGCCGCTCGGCATGGGCGTGCAAGGCAATTGGGAATCCCTGATTGCCGGCAAGTCCGGCCTCGCGGCCATCGACCGTTTCAAGGTCGACGATTTGCCGTGCCGCATCGGCGGCGCGGTTCCGATCGCCGACGATCATCCGTACAAGTTCATCGCCGACGATTTCGTTGCCGCGAAAGATCGCCGCCGCATGGACGATTTCATCGTTTATGCGATGGCCGCCGCGCAGGAAGCGGTCGCCGATTCCGGTTGGGTTCCGCCCACGGAAGAAGCGCGTAATCGCACCGGCGTGATGATCGGTTCGGGCATCGGCGGTTTGGCGACCATCGACGACACCTCGCAGACGCTGGCCGCGCAAGGCCCGCGCCGCGTGTCGCCGTTCTTCATTCCCGCGAGCCTGATCAACCTCGCGTCCGGCCAGGTCTCGATCAAATACGGCTTCCGCGGTCCGAACCACGCGCCCGTGACGGCCTGCGCCACCGGCGCTCACGCCATCGGCGACGCCGCGCGTCTCATCAAGTACGGCGATGCCGACGTGATGGTGGCCGGCGGCGCCGAATCGGCGCTCTGCCGTCTCGGAATCGCCGGCTTCGCCGCCATGAAAGCTCTTTCCACCAGCTACAACGAGACCCCGACCAAGGGCTCGCGCCCGTGGGACAAGGGCCGCGACGGCTTCGTCATGGGCGAAGGCGCGGGCGTTGTCGTGCTGGAAGACTACGAACACGCCAAGAAGCGCGGCGCGAAGATCTATGCCGAAATCCTCGGTTATGGTCTCGCGGGCGACGCGTTCCATCTCACCGCGCCGGCGGAAGACGGCTCGGGCGGTTTCCGCGCGATGACGGCGGCCCTGAAAGACGCGAAGCTCTCGCCGGATCAGATCGATTACATCAACGCGCACGGCACCTCGACGCCGAAGGGCGACGAAATCGAGCTGGGTTCCGTGAAGCGCCTGTTCGGCGAACACGCCTACAAGCTGTCGATGTCGTCCACCAAGTCGGCCATCGGCCATCTGCTCGGCGCGGCCGGCGCCGTGGAAGCCATCTACAGCATGCTTGCGCTGCGCGATCAGATCGCGCCGCCGACCCTCAATCTCGACGACCCTTCCGACGGTTGCGATATCGACCTCGTGCCGCACAAGGCCAAGCCGCGCAAGATCCGTTACGTGCAGTCGAACTCCTTCGGGTTCGGCGGCACGAACGCCTCCGTCGGCATCGGACCGGCGCCCTAGACACCCATCGCTCGCATGATTACCCGGCTCGCCGCCGCGTTCCTCTTCCTTCTCGTGGTGATTGGCGCGGCCGCCGGCGGCGCGTACCTGTGGTTCGCGCGCGAAGTGCTCGTGCCGGGCCCGCTTTCCCAAGAGACGACACTCGTCATCCTGCCGGGCGCCGGCCTCAGCGCCATCTCGCGCCAGCTTGAAGGCGCCGGCGTCGTCATGCACGGACGCCTGTTCGAACTCCAGGCGCGCCGCAGCGGCCAGGCGCGCGCGCTGAAGCCGGGCGAGTACAAATTCGATCCGGGCGTCAGCATCGTCGCGGCGCTGGATAAAATCGTGCGTCATGACGTGGTGGCGCGTTTCGTGACCGTCCCCGAGGGCCTTGTCACGGCGAACATCAAGCGAATCGTCGGCGAGGCGCCGGGGCTCGCGGGCGATGTAACAGCCGAAGTCGCCGACGGCGATCTTCTGCCGGAAACCTATCGTTACGAATGGGGCGATAGCCGCGCGGCGATCGTCGGCCGTATGCGGGCCGCGCGCGATCAGGCGCTGGCCGAGCTCTGGGAAAAGCGCGCGCCGGATCTGCCGGTTTCGACGCCGCAGGAGGCGGTGATCCTTGCTTCCATCGTCGAGAAGGAAACGGGCGTCGCCTCGGAACGTCCGCGCGTCGCCGCCGTGTTCATCAATCGCCTGAAGCGCGGCATGAAGCTGCAATCGGATCCCACGGTGATCTACGGCATCGCGCCCGAGACGGCCGATCTCGACCGCCCGATCACGCGCGCGGACCTCGACGCGCCGAACGCATTCAACACTTACATTGTAACTGGATTGCCTCCGTCACCGATCTGTCACCCGGGACGCGCGGCGCTCGCTGCGGTCTTGAATCCTCTTGAGACTGATGAGCTATATTTCGTCGCGGACGGCACGGGCGGACACGCCTTCGCCGCCACGTTGGCGGAGCACAACAAAAACGTCGCGCGTTGGCGCAAGCTTGAACGCGAGGCGAAAAAGGCTCCCTGACGTTTTGCTCTCTTTGGGGAAAGACCGACGACGTCATGATGGAACTGTTCACGAACCCGGATCTCTGGGCCGCGCTTCTTACGCTGACGGCGCTCGAGATCGTTCTCGGCATCGACAACGTCATCTTCCTCTCGATCGTCTCGGGCAAGCTTCCCGCGCACCAGCAGCAGAAGGCGCGGCGCATCGGTTTGATCCTCGCGCTGGTGATGCGCGTTGCGCTGCTCAGCAGCGTCTCGTGGATCGCCGGCCTCACGGCGCCGATCGTGACGCTCGGTGACTTCGCGCTGAGCTGGCGCGACGTGGTGCTCGGCTTTGGCGGCCTCTTCCTGCTCTACAAGGGCACGCACGAGATCCACAATTCGATGGAAGGCGACGAAGAAGAGGAGGGCGCGCGCGCCACCACCACGTTCGCCGCCGCCATTATGCAAATTGTCGTCCTCGACGTGGTCTTCTCGCTCGATTCCGTCATCACCGCCGTCGGCATGACCGACAATCTGCCGGTGATGATCTCGGCCATCGTGATCGCGATCCTCGTCATGATGTTCGCGGCCGAACCGGTCAGCGCCTTCGTGAGCCGCCATCCGACCGTGAAGATGCTCGCCCTCGGGTTCCTGCTCCTGGTGGGCATGGCCCTGATGGCCGACGCGGCCCATTTCCATATTCCGCGCGGCTATCTCTACTTCGCTATCGGCTTCTCGATTCTCATCGAAAGCCTTAATCTGATCGCCGCGGGCAGGCGTAAAAAAGCCCGTGAGGCGAGGAAAGGAAAAGCGCTCTGATGCTCGAGTATCTCCTCAGTCCCGAGACCTGGGCGGCGCTCGCCACCCTGACGGTTCTCGAGGTCGTTCTTGGCATCGACAATCTCGTCTTCCTGGCGATCACCTCGGCGCGGCTTCCCGAGCACCAGCAGGCGTCGGCGCGGCGCATCGGGCTGTTCATGGCCCTCTTCCTGCGCATCGCGCTTCTTTCGACGCTGACGTTCATCGCGGCGCTCACGACGCCGATCACGACGATCGGCAGCTTCGAACTCAGCTGGCGCGATGTTGTGCTTGGCGTCGGCGGCCTCTACCTCGTCTACAAGGGCGTGATGGAGATTCACGAGGCGGTCGAAGGCGGCGAGGGGCCGGATATGAAACCGCGTCCCCCGGCGTCCTATGTCAGCGTTATTTCCACGATCATGATCCTTGATCTCGTGTTCTCGCTGGACTCGATCATCACAGCGGTCGGCATGACCGACAATCTTCCGGTGATGATCGCGGCCATCGTGATCGCCATTCTCATCATGATGTTCGCGGCGAACGGCGTGTCCGGCTTCATCAACAAACATCCCACGATCAAGATGCTCGCGCTCGCCTTCCTCATCCTCGTCGGCACCGCGCTCTTGGCCGATGCGGCGCACTTCCACATCCCGCGCGGCTATCTCTATTTCGCGATCGCGTTCTCGATGGGCGTGGAGACGTTGAACCTGCTCGCGCGCCGCAAACAAAAACCCATGGAATGATCGAGTCCCTCTTCAGCGCGGAGATGTGGGCAAACCTGCTCACCATCATCGGCATCAATATCGTCCTCTCGGGGGACAATGCCGTGGTGATCGCGCTGGCCTGCCGCACGTTGCCGCCCCGGCAGCGGACCTGGGGTGTTGCGTGTGGGGCGGGCGCGGCGGTCCTCTTACGCATCGTCTTCACGCTATTCATCGCCTTTCTGCTGACGGTTCAGTTCCTGAAGATCGCCGGCGGACTTCTGCTCTTCTGGGTGGGCTATAAGCTCATGACGGAAGAGAGCGGGGAGGACGATGTCGATGCCGGCGCCAATCTTTGGCATGCGGTGCGCATTGTCGTGATCGCCGATGCCGTCATGAGCCTCGACAACGTCATCGCGGTCGCGGCGGCAGCCCACGGCAATACGGCGCTGCTCATCGCCGGCCTGGTGATCAGCATTCCCATGGTCGTCTATGGCGCGACGTTGTTGATCAAGCTGATCGAGCGCTTCCCCGTCATCGTTCCGGCCGGCGCCGCCCTGATCGGCTATATCGGCGGCGAGGTCCTCGTGACCGATGCCGCAATCCACGATTGGCTTGAAAGTCATTTGGTTTGGCTGCGTCACGTCGCGCCGCTCATGGGCGCCGTCGCCGTGATCCTTGTCAGCCGGATCATCAAGCCGAAGGCGCAACCCGAGTCCCCTGTGCAGGAAGCCGCGGCGGGCGCCGGCGTCTTCGCCGGCCGCGCCGTTCTGACGCGCATCGCGGCCTTTCTGATCGGGGGAATCGGTTACGTCATCGGCGAGCCCGTCCCGGGCGAAACGGACGGCGCCCTGGTCCTCGCGCTCCACGCCCTTCTGCCGATCTTCGCGGCCGTGATCGCGATTGTGCTGGGTGAATTCCTCGCGCGGCACGTTCGCCGGGCGCAAGTGGCCTAGGGCCTGCTCCGGAACAGTGACGCGCGCGAAGGCGCGCATCTTTCAAGATGCCGGCCTTCGCCGAAGTGGTTCAAGATGCCGGCCTTCGCCGGCGTGGTTTTCCGATCAGAACAGGCCAAAAATAAAAGGCCGGACGCGGCACCGTTGATTCAATTTCGCTACGATAGCCACTAGGCGAGTCCAAGCCCGAGGATCAGCGTTTCTTTTCGCGACAGATCGCCGAAGAGGCGGCGTACCGGTGCGGGCGCAATCCTGAAGACCGTGGGTGTCGCGTAAACATCGTCGCTGAGCGCCGCGACCGGATCGTCGAGCACATCGATGACCTCCACGCTGATGCGCCCGTCAAAGTCCTTGCGCAATTCCTCAAGTGTCGCGATGGCGCGTTCCGCGCTCGGCGTTTGGCCCGTGACGTACAGCCTCAAGCAAATGGGATGCATCTCAACCTGACTAGTGATGGTGCGGCGGCGCGGTGTCCACGCGGCGCTTCAATACGCCGTCGGCAATCGCGCGGATCTCGGCAAGCGTGAGGGGCTTGCGCGCGAGGTCGAAGGTGATGCCGCGGCTCTGTGCCTGTTTGAGGGGCTTTAGAAATTCCCCGTAGAAGGCGGTGACGATGTACACGGGAACGCCCGGGCAGATGGCGTGAAGGTGCGACAAGGCCTCGATGCCGTTCATGTCGGGCATTTTGAGATCGAGAAAGACGAGATCGGGCCGGTTCTGCTGGGCCGACTCGAGGCCGGCCGCGCCGCTTTCGGCGGCTTCCAACGCGTAAGTCCGATCGGCCAGCGCGGCGAGGAAGGTTTCCCTCACGCCCGCATCGTCGTCGATGATCAAAATCCTCTTCATGGGAATTCGTTTTTAAAATCAGAGGGGTGGGAGGGTGTTCTCGCGTTGGTCTGCGGCCTCGGTTCAGTGGCACCGCCGGGCGGCGCTTGCAACCATTGGTGCAGATGCCTACCATAGTTTCGAACAAAAACTATAGCTACTCAAAATAAAATAGCGGCCGGAATACCGCGCCGCGCGGAGAGTGGGAATTGGGGACCGTGAATGAGCAGCAGAATCGCAAGCGTACCGCCGCGCCGGGTAAAGGTGTTTTCGCCCTGGGACCGCCTACTCGTTCCGCCGCTTGAGCGGCCGGCGCAGGACGATCAGTCGCTCTACAAGCGCATCATCGAGGGCAGCCGCGAAGGCCTCGTCGTCGTCGACGCGGACGGGCATATCGTTTTTTGCAACCGCGCCGCCGCGACCTTCTTCGGATCGACGCCCGACGACCTCTGCGGCCGTGAGTTCGGCTTCCCGTACGCCGATCTCGGCGAGCCGGCGTCCATCGAGATCTTCACCGGCGGACAGCCGACGTTCATGGAGATGATCGCCGCGCCGATTTTCTGGCGCGACGGCGAGGCGACGATCGTCCATTTGCGCGACGTCACGCGCTGGCGCGAAGCCGAAGCGCAATTGGGCATGCAGGCCAAGGCGCTCGAAGCCGCGGCAAACGGCATCCTCATCACCAATCGCGACGGCATGATTTCCTGGGCCAACCCCGCCTTCATCAAGATGGCCGGGTTCGATGTCGAAGACGTAATCGGCAAATCGGCCACGATGCTCAAAGCCGACGCCGGCGATGACCCGTTGTCCGACGCCGTCGCTCATCTCACGGCGATGAACGAGACGTGGAAAGGCCGGGTGGTGAATCGCCGCAAGGACGGCTCGCTCTACACCGCCGAACAGACCACCACGCCGATCCGCGACGCGACGGGCCGCCTGTCCCATTTCGTGACGGTGCTCGAGGATATCTCGGATCGCCTCAAGGCGGAGGACGAACTTGTCCGCCTCAGCGAATACGACGTCCTCACCGGTCTTCCAAACCGCAGCGTGTTCATGGACCGGTTGAAGCTGGCGATCGACCGCGCCGCGCGCGCCGACGCCTCCGTCGCGGTCATGGTCATGGATCTCGACAATTTCAAATCCGTCAATAACACCCTCGGACACGACGTGGGCGACGCCCTGCTGCGTGCCGTGACGCAGCGGGTGCAGAAGATCACACGCACGACGGATACCTTGGCGCGCCTCGGCGGCGACGATTTCGGCATCCTGCTCGAGGATGTCACCGACATGGCGGCGGCCAGCCGTACCGTGCGCAGCATCGTGAATGCCTTTCATAAGCCGGTCGAAGTGAACGGGCAGTCCATTGAAGTCACCGTCTCGGTCGGAATCGCCGCCTACCCGCAGGACGATACCGATCCGCTGGCGTTGCTGCGCGAGGCGGAACTCGCCATGTACCAGGCGAAGTCCGAGGGTCGCGACGCGTTCCGCTATTTCGATAAGGAAATGGACGCGGATATCCGCCGCCGGGTCAAAATTGAAGCAGATCTCCGTCACGCCGTTGATCAGAACCAATTATGGCTCGCCTATCAGCCGCAACTGGATCTCGCGACCGGCAAGATCGTCGGCGCCGAAGCCCTGATCCGCTGGAACCATCCCGAGCGCGGTCTCGTTTCGCCGGGTGAATTCATTCCCATCGCCGAGACCTCGGGGCTGATTCTGCCCATCGGCGATTGGATCATCGAGGAGATTTGCCGGCAGCGTCAAATCTGGCAGGCGTTGGGTCTGCCCGAAATGCGCCTCGGCTTCAACGTGTCGGGCGTGCAGTTCCGCCAGCGCAATCTGTTCGAACAAGTCACGTCGGCGTTGCAGCGTTCGGGCCTTTCGCCCAGCAGCCTCGACATCGAGATCACGGAGAGCGTCGCCATGGAGGGTGCCGGCCGGGTGCAGGAGAACGTCGATCGACTAACCGCGGCCGGTGTCGCCATGTCGATGGACGATTTCGGGACGGGCTACTCGTCGCTGTCGAACCTCCAGGCCTTTCCGATCTCCCGCCTGAAGGTCGATGGATCGTTCGTGCGCGGCATCGGCCGCACCAAGGACGACGAGAAGATCGTCGAGGCGGTGGTGCGCCTGGGACAGAGCCTGGGTCTCACGGTCGTCGCTGAGGGCGTTGAAACCATCGAACAGCTCCGCTTCCTGAAAGAGCGCGCCTGCGATGAAATCCAAGGCTACTGGCTGTCGAAACCGTTGCCGCCCACCGAATTCAGGCGGTTCGTCGAATCCTTTACGTGTCCGGATCTGTAGGACTGCACCCCTCTTCTGCAGGCCGGATCTGCGTGGCCCCGGGGTGACCCGCACCCTGGGGCCGTTCAATTTCCCGACCCGAGCTAGGCAGTGCCGCCGCGCCCCGATATAAGGGGCCCCCAGAGGACTAAAGCGGGATTCGAGGGGGCAGCATGCGCGCGAGCGCGACGTCCAGCATGACAGGCTTTGCGCGCACGGAAGGCCAGGCGGCCGCCGCGGCGCCGTTTACGTGGACGTGGGAAGCCCGCAGCGTGAACGGCAAAAGCCTGGATGTCCGTCTGCGGCTTCCGCATGGCTTCGATTCCATCGAGATTCCGGCTCGTCAGGCCGTCACGGCGGCCTTCGCGCGGGGCTCCATCACCCTCAACCTGACGATCGTGTCGGAAGCCCCGTCGGGAGACATCGGGATCGACGAAACGGCGCTTGATGCCTTGATCGCGCTGGCGGCCCGCAAAAGCGCCGCGTTCAGCGCCGCCGGCCAGGCGGTGACGCCGGCCCGCCTCGATGGCCTCATGGCCCTCGCCAAGGGCCGCGCCGGCCAGGACGCCACCGTCGACGCGCAAACCCTGGCGATTCGCGACGCGGCGCTTCTGAAGGGGCTCAACACCGCGCTGGCCGCGCTTGCCACCGCGCGCCGGGAAGAAGGCGCCCGTCTTGCCCCGGTCCTCAAGGGCCATCTCGACACCATCACGGCGCTGTGCCGCCAGGCCGAAGCCCATGCAGCCACCCAACCGGCCGCTTTACGCGATGCGCTGATTGCCCAGTTGCGTGAACTGGCGTCCGAGGTTCCCGCGCTTTCGCCCGAACGCCTGGCCCAGGAAGCCGCCCTTCTGGCCGTGAAAGCCGACGTGCGCGAGGAACTCGACCGCCTGAAAGCGCATGTAACCCAAGCCCATGAGCTTCTCGCGAAGGGCGAGCCTTGCGGCCGCCGCCTCGATTTCCTGTCGCAGGAATTCAACCGCGAGGCAAATACCCTGTGCTCGAAATCCGCCGATGTGTCGTTTACGAAAATCGGCCTGGACCTTAAAACGGTCATCGACCAATTTCGCGAACAGATTCAAAATATCGAATGACGCCAGATTCCCTTGAAGGGGCCCATTCCATTGCGCGCCGCGGCTTGATGCTGGTGCTGTCCTCGCCCTCGGGCGCGGGCAAGACCACGATCTCCCGCGCGCTTTTGAAGTCCGACGGGAACATCTCCATGTCCATTTCCGTCACCACGCGCCAGCCGCGTCCGGGCGAGGAGCACGGCAAGGACTACTTCTTCATCACCGAGGACGAATACCACCGCATGGTGAAGGCCGGTGAATTGATGGAGCACGCCCGCGTGTTCGACAATTTCTACGGCACGCCGCGCGCCTACGTCGAAAAGCAGCTCGCCGAAGGCCACGATGTGCTGTTCGACATCGACTGGCAGGGCACGCAGCAACTGAAGGCCAGCGCCGGGAGCGATCTCGTCAGCGTGTTTGTGCTGCCGCCCTCCATCGCGGAACTGGAAAAGCGTCTGCGCGGGCGCGCGCAGGATTCCGAGGACGTCGTGCGCAACCGCATGAGCCGCGCCTCGCATGAAATGAGTCACTGGCCGGAATACGATTATGTCGTCGTCAACCGGAACGTCGAACAAAGCATCTCTCAGGTGAACGCCATCCTGGTGGCCGAACGCCTGCGCCAGCGCCGCCGCGCGGCGGGTCTGGTGGCCTTCGTCAACGCCATGCGCGGCGAGTCGTGACGGACGCCGGCGGTCTCATCGCGTTTACCGCGGGACTGCCGAAGGCCGAGCTTCATGTGCATATCGAAGGCACGCTGGAACCGGAACTGATGTTCGCGCTGGCCAAGCGCAACCGGATCGACATCCCGTTCAAGACCGTCGACGATGTGCGCGCCGCTTATGCGTTCACGCGGCTCCAGGACTTTCTGGATATTTATTATGAAGGCGCGAAGGTGCTGCGGACCGAAGCCGACTTCCGGGACCTGGCCGGCGCCTATTTCAATCGCGCCGCCGCCGACAATGTCCGCCACGCCGAAATCTTCTTCGATCCGCAGACCCACACGGACCGGGGCATCCCGTTCGACGTGGTGATGAAAGGGCTTCTCCAGGCCCAGGATGACGCGCGCCGCACGCACGGCCTTACGTCCAAGCTCATCTTGTGTTTCCTGCGTCACCTCGACGAGGATGCGGCCTTCGGGACTCTCGATGCGGCGCAGCCGTGGTTGCACAAGCTGGCCGCCGTCGGCCTCGATTCCTCCGAGATCGGCCATCCGCCCCGGAAATTCGCGCGCGTCTTCGCGGCGGCCTCGGACATGGGCTTGAAGCGTGTCGCGCATGCGGGCGAGGAAGGGCCGCCGGAGTATGTGCGCGAAGCCCTCGATATCCTCAATGTTCACCGTCTCGATCACGGCAACCGCGCGCTTGAGGATGCGGATCTCACCGCGCGGCTGGCACGCACGGCGATGACTCTCACGGTGTGTCCGCTTTCGAACCTGAAGCTGTGCGTGGTGAAGGATCTGGAGACGCACCCGCTGCCGCGGATGCTGGCGCAAGGCTTGCGGGCGACGATCAATTCGGACGATCCCGCCTATTTCGGCGGCTACATCAACGACAATTATGCGGCCATGGCGAAAGCGGGTTCTCTCGACCGCGGCGCGTTCGCGCTGCTGGCGCGCAACAGTTTCCTGGGATCATTCCTCGGCGATGCCGAGGTGAGCGCGCATCTTGCCGCGCTCGACGCCTATCTTAGCCGCGCCTAACCGCCGTCCACGCCGCGCGCCAGCGCGCAGAATTGCTCCACGCTCAAGGTTTCCGCGCGGGCCGTCGGATCGACATCGGCGCTCCGGCACAGCGCTTCCGCATCCATGCCGAGGCTCTTCAGGCTCTGGCGCAGCATCTTGCGGCGCTGGCCGAAGGCGGCCGCCGTCACGCGCTCGAGGGTTTCGCGCTTGGCCGGGGCCAAGGGCCGGCGGCGCGGCGTCAGGCGCACGACGGTCGAATTCACCGCCGGCGGCGGCGTGAAGGCTTTCGGGTTCACATGGAATAGCTGCTCCACGTCGCAGAGCCACTGCGTGAGAACGCTGAGGCGGCCGTAGGCTTTGGTCCCGGCGGGGGCGCTCAAACGCGCGGCGACTTCGGACTGGAACATGAGTACCAGGCACTCGAAGGCGCCGATATTTCCGAGCCAGCCGAGCAGGAGTTCGGTCCCGACGTTGTAAGGCAGATTGGCCACGATGCGCCGGGGCGCCGTGCCGAGCGCGGCCGCGTCGATGGTGAGCGCGTCGGCCTCGATCGTTTCCAATTTTCCGGGATAGGCGCCGCGCAGTTCCTCAAGGATTTCGCGGCAGCGTTTGTCCTTCTCGATAGCGATCACCTGCGCGCCCGCGTCGAGCAGCGCGCGCGTGAGGCCGCCGGGCCCGGGGCCCACTTCGATGCAGGTGCCGGTGGTGATATCGCCGGCGGCGCGGGCGATGCGGCCCGTGAGGTTGAGATCGAGCAGGAAGTGCTGGCCAAGCGCTTTCGTCGCCATGAGCCCATGGCGCGCGATCACGTCTCGCAGCGGTGGAAGATTTGCCGCGCTCATAGGGCGGCGGTCCGGCGCGCCGCGACGGCGCCGGCGACCTTGAGCGCGGAGATCAGGCTGGAGGGGTCGGCGATCCCGCGCGCGGCGATATCGCACGCGGTGCCGTGATCGGGCGAGGTGCGCACGAACGGCAAGCCCAAGGTCATGTTCACGCCGCCCGCGAAGTCGAGGGTCTTCAGCGGAATGAGCGCTTGATCGTGGTACATGCAAATCGCCGCGTCATAACCGCGCCGCGCGGCGGCATGGAACAGCGTATCGGCCGGCGAGGGACCACTGACCTCGATACCGTCCGCACGCAGGGCGGCAATCGCGGGCGCGATGACGCTCGATTCCTCGCCGCCCATCTTGCCCTTTTCGCCGGCATGCGGATTGAGCGCCGCGACGGCCAGGTGTGGACGGGCCACGCCGAAATCGCGCTGCAGCGCGGCGGCGGTCACGCGGCCACAATGAATGATCGCCTCCGTCGTCAATGCGCTCGCCACATCCTTGATCGCAACATGGACGGTCACCGGCACGACTTTCAGTCCTTCGATCAGCAGCATCATGACGGCGTCGGCGCCGCCGGCGAGATGGCCGAGATATTCGGTATGTCCGGGGAACGCAAAACCGCTGTTCTGCAGCGTCGCTTTCTGGATTGGGTTGGTGACCATGCCGGAGGCGGCGCCCGAGGTCACGAGATCCACGGCCTGGTCGATCGCGCCGACCACCGCGCGCGCGGTCGCGGCGCTGGGCTCGCCCAGCGTGACGGGCGGCAACGGAACCGCCAGGGGCAGGACGGGAAGCGCGCGGGAAAAAACGCCGTCCGCTTCGGCCGCCGATGCAATCGGCGCCACGGGGCAGTCGATACCGAACCGTTTGGCGAGCGCCGCGAGCCGCGCGGCGTCATCGATGATGAAGAAGGGCGGCAGTCCTGTGCGCCGGGCCCAGGCCTTCAGGGCGATCTCGCCGCCGACACCGGCGGGTTCGCCCATCGTGAGGGCGAGCGGGGTAAGTGCAAGCGGAGCTGGGCTCATTCCTTAGAGGCGCACGTCGATCAGCGCCTGACGGCGCAGATCGCGCAATTTCTGCCGGGCGATATTATTGAGCTTCTGGTTTTCCAGCATGCTGCGGACCTGGTTCTCGTTTGGAACCCCGGTGTCGGCCTGGCGCTGGCACACCATCGCGTAGAGGCGCGCGCCCGTGACGTTGATCACGTCGCTGACCTTGTTCACCGGAAGGCCGACCACGGCGCTCCGCACCTTCTCCGGCAGCGCGCCGACATAAACCGGCGGGATCGGGCCCGAGCCCGGCGTCGCGATCTCTTCGGCCAGCTTGTTCATGTCTTCGCAGGTCTTCGGCTCGCGCTGAATACGCTCGGCGAACGCTTCCAGCTTTTCCGGCGGCAGCGCGCGGCCGCCTTCGGTCGGCAGATAGATCTGACTCATGGTGATGGCCGCGGCCTGCGGGTCGGGCGTGCCCGACGCGCGTTTGGCGCGCAGGGCGACGATGCGGAACGCATCGGCGACGCGCACGGGGTCTGAAACCTGGTTTTCGCTCATGGTCGGCACAACCCGGGCGAGGTCGCCTTCGAGGTCGCCTTGAATGACCCAACCGAGATCGCCGCCGACGGCCGCGGTGGCGCTCTGCGAGAACTGCTGCGCGGCGGCCTGGAACGGGGCGCCGGCACGGATCTGCTGCGCAAGGCGTTGGCCAAGCTCGCGCGCCGCCTGCTCGGGCAGGGTCAGCGAAATCGGAATGACGATTTCGGACAGCATGTACTCGGGCTTGCCCTGGTTCGCCTTGGCGCGGTCGATGACGCTTTTCACTTCGGCGGCGGTGACGACGACTTCGCGCGCCAGATGTTCCTGCGCCACTTTCACCCACACGGCGTCGGACTCGATCTGCGCATAGAGTGTGTCCATGTCGATGCCGCGCTCATCCATCATCGCGCGCAGGGTGCCCGGCTGCATGCCGTTGCGGTCTTCGATGGTGTTGACGGCCGAGCGTACTTCTTCGGTCGTGACCGTGACCTTCTGGCGGCGCGCTTCCTGCATCTTCAGGCGCTCGTCGATCAGCGAGTCGACCACTTGCGGGATCAGGCGGCGCTGGGTCTCCGGCGTGTTGTCGATGCGCGCGGTGGCCATGAACAGCGCCGTACGGTTCTGCACTTCGCGCAAGGTCACGACTTCGTCGTTCACCACGGCGGCGATGCTGATGGCCGGCGCGGCCGCGGGGGCGCGTTGCTGCTGAGCGCTCGCGTGTTCGGCGCCCATAACAAAAGCGATCGAGGCGCACAGAAGAGCGGCAAACCGGGTGTTCATTGTCTCGTTACCAGCCATCCAAAACGGGAAGGGCCGTAACATACGCAAGAACTATGGCGAAAACCAGCCGCGAGACGCTGTCTGGCAATCCCGTAACATACGGTTTTTAAAGCAAAATCCGCTGAGGACGGCTTTAACGCGGCGAATTGACCTCGGTATTGAACCGAAGGTCGCCGATGGTCTTGAGATTGATGCGGAACATGACGGCGACCCCTCTCTTGAAGTCGCGGTCCTGGGTGCGGTCGTTGGCGATGTCGAAACCGAGAATAAAGCACTCGTCCTCGTAGGTGATCCCGACGTCGGTACGGATCGGCCCGCCGCCCGCGCTCAGGTTGTGGCGGTGGCCCACGACGAGGCTCCAGTTGCGGTTCAATTTGCTCGACGCCGAGAGGTAGAGTTCCTCGGTGTTGTTGGGGATCCCCGGCAGAGTGCCGTCGGAGGTCACGAAAACGTAGGTCCCGCCGATCCGGAACGGATCGGTGCCGGTGGCCAGGCTGACTTCGCTGCGGCGGCTGACGAGGGAGTTTTTATCCAGCCGGAAGCGGTACTGCATATCGACGTATGGATTGGGTGTGAAATCCACGCGCCCGACGATGTCGGAGAAATGACCGCGCAGGCCCGAAAGCTGCGAGAAGATCGCATCGTCGTGGAAGCGGTAGACCTGGCCGAGCAGCACGGACATGGACCCGCCGTTCTGCCGGAAGCCCGACCATTTGAGGCCGTAGTTCACGCGCGCGCCCGTTTCGACGCGGTCGAGGCCGGCGAAGCGCTGCATGCTGAAAAGGTTGGTGTCGTCGAACTCGAGATCGAGAGAATCCTCGTTCGGGATCTTCTCCGGGTTCACGCCGATGGGGCTGACGGCGGCGAGCACGATGGGTTCGAACATCTGCTGGAAGCCGTATTCGTTGCTGATGAACGGCATGCGCCATTCCAGCGAGGCTTCCGGGATCATGCGTCCCGTGGTGCCGGTGAAGCTATCGTTCGTCGTCGGGCGGAACTGATCGCGCACGTAATAGCCGTCGCCGCGCACGCCGGCGCGGAAGGTGTACACGTCGCCGAGCGGGCTGGTGTACGGGAGATTCCAGCCCACGCGGCTCGACAGGCGGCTGGTGTCCGTGCCGCGTTCGCGCACGAGCACGAGGCCATTCCCATCCACCGTCCAATAGCCGCCCCAGGAGTCCGGCGTGCTGGTGTAATTGTACGTCAGCAGCGGCGTGACCAGCGGGACCGAGTTGTTGGTCAGCGGAATGCGCTGGCGCTGGAAATAGTAGGTGTTGGCCGAGAAATAGGTGCTCTGACTGAAGCGTTCGGCGAACACGTTCGTCGTCAGCCAGGTCGGCGCATCGAAGCCGTAGCGGCGCAGGTACGTGCGGTCGGTCGCCAGATTGATATCGGTGCCCGAGCGCCAATGCTGGTTGATGTCCCAGCGCGCCCAGCTCTTGATGTGACCGCGCACATCCTCATCGCTGCCGGGATCGCCGGCCATCAAGCTGCCGAACAGGCGCATCTGGCCTTTCTTGAAGTTCTGTCTGTATTCCCCGATTGCGCCTTTACCGGCGCTCGTGGTCAGGAACGGCGTGATGGTGGCATCGCGCGTGTCCGACAGATGAATGTAATAGGGCTGCTGGTACGAGAGGCCGAGGTTGCGGCCCGCGCCGATGGTCGGCAGCAATAAACCGCTCTTAGGTCCCGCCGTCGGGTCCGGATGGGCGAGGTAGGGCGTGTAGAACACCGGGATGCCGCCGAACTCCAGCCAGGCGTTGCGGTAGTAAACCATCTCGGCGTCCGCGTCGTATTGAACGCGGCCGGCTTTCAGCTGCCACAACGGGTTCTCATCGGCGCAACTGTCGCAGGCCGTATAGACAGCGGAATAAAGTTCGTTCACGCCGCCGGGAATGCGGCGGAAGGCGCGGCTGGCGAGGCGCGATTTGTCGGAGAGCAGAACGCGCACTTCCTGCGCGAGGCCTTCCTTCAGGTCGCCCGTGACTTGGATGCTCTCGAAGAAGAAGACCGAGCCGTTGCTTTCCAGGATCGCGACATGTCCCGTCGCCGTGGCGACATCGCCGCGGCGGTCGTAGACGATCTTGTCGGCCAGCATGAGAAGATTGCCGCGCTGGATCTCGACCGCGCCGGTGGCGGTGACGATATTGCCGGTTTCGTCGGTGACGAGTTCGTCGGCCAGCAGCAGCGTGCTGTCTTCGCTCGCCGCGCTCGGCTCCGCGCCGTCGAGCTCCGCCGCGCGCAGGTTGCGCGCCGACAGAAGGCCGAAGGCCAGGCCCATCGCCGTCACCACATGCAGAGCGCCGCGCAGCCGGCGGAGGGAAGGCAAGAGAATCGTCATACGAAGTTAAGCGGTCCTGGTACGGAACGAAGCGGGCCGCCGCCACTGCGGCGCCAGAAGGATATACAGGGCCACCGGTATCGGGAGCAACGCCACAGCATACATGGCCGGTATGTAGGCGAGCTCCTTCGAGGCAAGGCTCATGACCCCCAGGGCCGCGGCCTGCAGGGCCACCACCACCGCGACCGCCCCGACCATGCGAAGGGTCTGCCCTTTACGGTCGAAAGGACCGGTCAGAAGGAAAACGAGGCCGATCAAGGTGAAGGCGACGGCGCCGACCGGCCCGACGACGCGCTGATGCCCCTCGGCGCGCATGCGCACGACGTTGGCCGGCGAAATCCCGTCCGCTTCGGTGAGGCCGAACAGCTCGCGCGTCGGCCGCTCGCGGATATCGGCGTAGCGGTCGTCACTGCTGCCGCCGACACCGCTGAAGTCGAGGGTGTAGCTGTCGAAATACAATACCGAAAGATTGCCCGTGCCGCGGCGGAGCTCCTGACGGCTGCCGTTGTAAAGAACGACGCTCGATCCGCCGTCGCGCCCGCCGAGCGAACCGCGCTCGGCCATCAATGTCGTCGAGCGCTCGGGATCGCGCGTGTCGTGCACCATGACGCCGATCAGATCGCCGTTCTTGTCGCGGCCGCGCACATACACCGTCAGGCTTTCGCTGATCTGATTGAACGTCCCGTCACGCAGCAGCACCTGGGACACATCGCTGCGGATGGTCCATTGCAGTTCCTTGAACGAGCGCATGGTCTCGGGGACCAGGTAAAGCGTGAAGAACAATCCCATGGCGAGCGACGCGCCGGCGCAGAGCAGCGCGGGCGCCGCGATGCGCATGCGGCTCATGCCGGCGGCCTGCGCGACGACAAGTTCACGGTCGAGCGACAGCTTGCTGTAAACGAACAGGACCACGAAGAAGAGCGCGGCCGGCAGGATGACCGAAAGGAACCAGGGCAGAAGCAGCACCGTCAGCTTCAGCCACGCGCCCAGCGCGAGGCCCTTGTTGACGATGAATTGCAGGAACTGCAGCGACTGCGTCAGCCACACAAGGAACGCGAGCGCCACGCTGACAAAGCCGGTGCCAACGATCAACTGCCGGAAAATGTACCAGGTGATGCCGGACATCGCGCCTCGTTGTTTCGCCAGCGACTATACCCCTGCATCTTACGCGGGAACCAGTGCGGTCTCATGACGCTTTGGAGCGCGCTTTTCTCCCGTGTTTGCCTCATGTTTGCAAGGCTTCCGCCGGGGCCTGGCGAGAACAACTTGGACGCGTTCGAGGGATGCGCGAGGCGCCAAAAAACATCAAGTGACAGTGAAACGTTTTGCCGCGCGAAGCGTCTATCATTAAAATGCCTTTATTCGCCTGGGTTGGGCGGCAAGGGGAAGGTTGCACATGAAAATCCGACTGATGCGCGCCGTCATCGGCGCGGCGGCCGTCTGCGGGACCGCCGGCGCGGCGGTCCCGGCCCAGGCCGGCGATCTGTCCACATGCATGACCGCGCAGGAAGCCCGGGCCTTCAGCCTGCGGCATCTGCAGAGCCGCCTCATGGTGGCAGGGCTCGCCTGCAATCAGCGCGACGCCTACAACAATTTCGTCGAATCCTTCCGTCCACCCCTGGCCGACGCGGGCGCCGATTTCATCGGGTACTTCCAGCGCTCGGGCGGCGGCCAGACCGCTTTGAACCGCCACGTCACCGAACTCGCCAATGTCGCGGGGCTACAGCGCGCCTCCGATCCGCAGGCGTTCTGCGAAGAGACCTGGAACATGTTCCTGCTTCTCGAAGAAGCGCCGTCCGAATTGGATGCGCAGGCGATCGCGCATGTGATGAAAGACGCGGGTGCGCCGGTGCTCTGCGCCGCGCCGCCGGCCGCGCCGGCCCGCCCCGTGACCACCGAGGCTGCCGGCGTCGTGAAGGCCGCCGTCGAAACGCCGGCTTATACCGTCGACTGATTTCAGCTCTGATCGCTGAAATAAAAAACGCCGGCCTGACGGGGCCGGCGTTTTTTCATGGCATTCGAGGCCGGAGCTAGAGCGTCTTGCGGTTTCTTTGAATCTGGGGATTCCCACCAGGGCTGATTCGTGATTCAAGCTGACTGCTGGATGGGAGGCCAGCAGTCATGCCGAAACCCTATTCCATGGATTTACGCCAGCG
>JADZAK010000048.1 GCA_020852595.1 Rhodospirillaceae bacterium | reverse complement strand
TAATCCGCCACCAGCACATAGAAGATGCTGTAGCTCGTCTGCTCGAACACGCTGATGACGATGTACAGCCCGTAAATGAGCGGCAGCGAGTCCGTGTGCGCGGCGGCCGCGGCCAGGCCCATCACGCTTGCCCCGCCGCTGATGAAGGCCGTGAACAGGGCGGTGCGCGACCAGCGGTCGATCAGGCGGGTGAACGCGATCGAGATCGGGATCGAGATGGCCGCGTAGACGACGTAGTAGACCGGGATGGAGTCGGCGCCCGCGCGGTTGAGGAACAGCGCGGCGGCGAGGGTCGAGCCGTAGGTGTTGGCGGTCGCAAGGACGGTCGCCAGAAGAACGAAACTTAAGATCCGTGGAGAAAAACGCGCCACACCCGCCATGAGGCGGGTTGTAGCAACATCCCGCGCAAGAGGCTACCGGGTGAGCGTTTCGCTCACCCGGGTATTTTTACGGCGCGGGCGCGGTTACATGCGCGCGCGGCGGTGGTACGCGCGCATGCGAGGCTTGTTCATAGTCGTAAGCGAGCGCCAGCAATGTGGCTTCGCTCCATGCCGTGCCCGCGAACGACAAGCCGACCGGAAGGCCATTCACTAATCCCATCGGGACCGACAGGATCGGATAACCCGCGACGGCGGTGGCCGTCGTCAACGAACCGGGCGCGGTGCCGCGTTCGGCGGGGATGGGGCCGCTGCCCGGCGTGCCGTCGGGCGGTAGAATGCCCGCGGGGCCGCCCGTCGGCGTCACGATGGCGACGGCATTGTATTCCTTGAGGATGCGGTCGATGCCGTCATCGCGCGTCATCTTCAAGGCCTTGGCCATGTTCTCGATGTACGCGGGGTTCTGGCGGCCGCCTTGTGTTGCTTCGGAATCCTCCCACAGATCCATCTTGTGCATGTTTTCGCGTGGATCGGCTTTGCTGAAGGCGATGAGATCGGCGAGCGATTTCACCGTGACGGTATCGGGTGTCGCGGCCAGGTAAGCGGTGAGGTCTTCCTTGAAGTCGTGCAGCAAGGTGACGCGCATTTCCGGACGCGGATCGACAAGAATGTCCGCCGGGACGTCCACCAACTCCGCGCCTTGCGCCTTCATGACCGCGAGCGCCTTGTCGAACGTCTCACCGACAACGGCGGCGTTGTCGCCGGAGGGACGAATGACGGCGACGCGCTTGCCTTGCAGCGCGTCCTCGCTCAGCGTCGCAACATAGTCGGTCTTGTGCCCGTCGGCCTCCGCCGACCAGCTGTCGCCCGGGTCGCTCCCGGCCATCACATTGAGCAGCATGGCGGCATCGCGCACGTTGCGGGCCATGGGGCCGCCCGTGTCCTGCGTCAGGCTGATCGGCACGATCCCACGGCGCGAGACGAGGGCGATGGTGGGTTTCACGCCGACCACGCCGTTGACGTTCGCGGGGCTGACGATCGAGCCGCCGGTTTGCGTTCCAACCGTCGCGGCCGCGAAGCTCATCGCGGCGGAAATGCCCGATCCGTTGCTCGAGCCCGCCGCCGTGCGTGTGATGTCGTAAGGGTTCTTGGTGCTGCCGCCGACGGTGCTGCCGTTGAGCAGCGACGAGGTGCGGAAGCCCGCGAACTGCTGGGTGTTGGCTTTGCCGAGAATGACCGCGCCGGCGGCGCGCAGGCGCTTCACCACTTCGGAATCCGCGGCGGGGTAATTCTTCTCCAGCGCGAAGGAGCCGGCGGTGGTCGGCATGCCGACGGCGTCGAAATTATCCTTGAAGAGGATCGGGATGCCGTCGAGCGGGCCAAGCGCCTGTCCGGCCGCGCGGCGCTTGTCGGATGCGGCCGCCTGTTCCAGGGCGTCCGGCGCGATCATGATGATCGCGTTCAGCGGCTCTTCCATGGTTTCGATGCGGTGGAGATAGCCCTTGGTGATCTCCACCGAGCTCGTCTTGCCCGCCGCGAGATCGGCGGAGACTTGCGAGAGCGGGACTTCTTCAACCGCGTAGGCCTCGGGCGCCTTTTTATCCGAACACGCGCCAAGCGGCAGCGCAAGCGTCAGCAGAACCAACAGGCGATAGCGCATCTTCTATCCTCCGGGCAGCGGCTGGAAGGACCGGCAGCTTGGCCGTAACGGCGGCCAAAGTAAATGCGGGGGTGCGCATGAATGGTGCCCACTGCCGGACTTGAACCGGCACGTCCCTTTCGGAACTACGGATTTTAAGTCCGTTGCGTCTACCACTTCCGCCAAGCGGGCACGGGCGAGGATTAGGTGGGGCGTAACCTACCGGGCGGCCCCTCTCGACGCAATCGCTAGAGGCCGCGCATGGCCTCGGCGAGAATCTCATAGGACCGCACGCGCGCCGCATGATCGAAAATCATGCCTGTGGCCATGATTTCATCGGCGCCGGTTTCGGCGATGGTCTTGGCGAGCCCCGCGCGCACGGTTTCTTTCGCGCCGACGAAGGTGTAGCGCAGCATGCGTTCGACATGCGCCTTCTCCGCCGGGCTCCAGATCGCGTCCATATCATCCACCGGCGGCGGCAATTGTGTCCGGGCGTTGCGGATGATGCCGACAAAAGCCTGCCGCACGGACGTCGCGATGCGTTGGGCTTCAATATCGGTATCCGCGGCGACAACGCCGACGCCGACCACGGCATAGGGGCGGTCCAACTGCGCCGACGGCGTGAAGCGCGCGCGGTAGATGGCGAGCGCTTCTATCAAAGCATCGGGAGCAAAGTGCGAGGCGAACGCAAACGGCAGGCCCATGTGCGCCGCGAGCTGCGCGCCGAACAAACTCGAGCCCAGCATCCACAGCGGCACCTGGGTGCCGACGCCGGGCACCGCGTGAATGCGTTGATCCGGTTGCGCGGGGCCCAGTAGGGCCTGCAGTTCGGCGACGTCCTGCGGGAAACGCTCCGCGGCGCCGGGATCGCGGCGCAAGGCGCGCCATGTGAGTTGATCCGTGCCCGGCGCGCGGCCCAGGCCAAGATCGATGCGTCCGGGATAAAGCGATTCAAGGGTTCCGAACTGTTCGGCAATCACGAGCGGTGAGTGATTGGGCAGCATGATGCCGCCCGCGCCGACACGGATGGTCGACGTGCCGCCGGCGATATGGCCGATGACGACTGAAGTCGCCGCGCTGGCGATGCCTGGGAAATTGTGATGCTCGGCCAGCCAGTAGCGTGTGTAGCCCCAGCGCTCGGCATGCTGCGCGAGATCGAGCGAATTGCGTAAGGAGTCCCCGGCCGTCGTGCCTTGAGGAATCGGTGCGAGGTCGAGAACGGAATACTGGGTCATGGGCGCCTCAATTCGCTCGTAACGTAGGAAGGAGAGCGCCTTGGTGCAACGCACTCTTGACCAGAGATGCAGCTTTGCGGCAAAGCCTCGCCATGCCGAACCCCGCCGCAGCGCCCGTTTCCCAGGCCGAGATCGAATCCCGCGTGCTTTACCGCGACGCGATGATCTTGGTGATCGACAAGCCGACGGGCATTCCCGTGCACGCCGGCTTCGGCGGCGGCCCGAACCTCGAGCAATCCTTCGTACATCTGGCATTCGGCCTGCCGCGCGCGCCGTCGCTGGCGCACCGGCTCGACCGCGACACGTCGGGTTGCCTCGTGCTCGGCCGTCATTCGAAAGCGCTGCGCCAGGTCGGCGATCTGTTCGCGAGCGGCAAAGTGCGCAAGACCTATTGGGCGATCGTCGACGGGCGTCCGCGCGAAGACGAGGGGCGCATCAAACTCGCGCTTGCCAAGATCCCGGGCCGCGGCGCCGGCTGGAAGATGCAGGCCGATCCGAACGGTCAGCCGGCGATTACCGACTATAAAGTGCGCGGCTCCATCGAGACGCCCGATGGCATCCGCAGTTGGGTCGAGTTTCATCCGCATACGGGCCGCACGCACCAGATCCGCGTGCATGCCGCGCTGCTCGATTGTCCGGTGATGGCGGACCGCGTTTACGGCCGCGCGGGCACGAAAGCGGTCGAAGGCCAACTCATGCTGCATGCCCGCGCCGTCGCGATCCCGCTTTATCCGAAGAAGGATCCGATCCGCGTGCGCGCGCCCGCGCCGGCGCATATGCTTGAACTTCTCAAGGCCTGCGGCTTTAAAGGCGATACGCCTGAAAAAGACGATGCGAACGGAGCTTAAGCTTCGCTGACGGGATCGCCGCCCTGGGCGCGCATCAGCGCCGCGACGTCTTCCAGGACCTTGTCGATCAAGGCGCGGTCCGTGCCGCGCGCGACGACGCTGGTGCGAAAGCCGGTGGCGCCGCCCATGGACGGATAGCTTCCGATCGCGACGCCCGGATATTTTTCCTGAATGGCCGTCAGACCCGTCGCGATGTCGCCTTCGCGCACACCCGCGACGACATTGCCCGACAGCATCGGCGCGCCGCCTTTGAGTTGCGGGGCGAGGGATTCAAACATCGCGTGGGCAATGCTCGGCACGCCGGCGAGCACGAACACATTCTCGATCCGAAACCCGGGTGCGATCGTGACGTCACTTTCGATCAGACTGACGCCGGGCCCATCCGGCACTTCGGCCATCCTCAGGCGGGCCTCGTTAAGGCGGTCGCCAAAATAAGCGGCCATGCGCATTGCGACGCCTTCATGCCGGATCACCTTCCGGCCGAAGGCGCGGGCGACGCATAATGTGGTGATGTCGTCGTGGGTCGGTCCGATTCCGCCGGTGGTGATGACGTAGCTGTAGCGGGCGCGCATCGTATTCAGCGTATCGACAATGACGTCGGCGTCGTCCGGAATGACGCGAGCCTCTTTCAGCCGTACGCCCAGTTCGGCGAACCGGGTCGCGAAATACTTGAGGTTGGCGTCCTGGGTGCGGCCCGAGAGAATTTCATCGCCGATGATCAGAACGCAGGCTGTGGGCGCGTCGCTCATAACCAGTCCTGCAGGATGGGAATCAACGGAATATCCGCCGCCGGCATCGGATAGTCGCGCAACTTGTCGGCGCGGACCCAGGCCATGTTCTGGTTTTCCCGCGCGGTTAATTTGCCGCGCCACTGACGGCACACATACAGCGGCATCAGGAGGTGGAATTTTTCGTACGAATGTGAGGCGAAGGTGAGTGGCGCGAGGCAGCTGGTGCGGATATCGACGCCGAGTTCTTCGTGCAGTTCGCGGATGAGCGCGGCTTCCGGCGTTTCGCCCTCATGCACCTTGCCCCCGGGAAACTCCCAGAGGCCGGCCAGCGGCTTGCCTTCCGGCCGCTGGGTCAGAAGGATGCGGTTGTCGGCATCCAGCAGCGCCACGGCGACGACGGTGAGGATCGGCAGGCCCACGCGCGGCTCTTCGCCGGCGCTCCAGCAGCCGTCTTCGTCGTCGAGATGTGCGCCTTCAGGTGCGGTAGGAGCCATTGATGTCGATATAGCCATGGGTCAGATCGCAGGTCCACACCACAGCGGCGCCATTTCCAATCCCGACATCGACGTCGATGCCGATCTCCTGGCCCTTCATGTGGGCGACCACCGGCGTTTCGTCGTAATTCGGCACCGGCGCGCCCTCGCGTGTGATGGTCACGCCGCCGACCGCAATGGTGAGTTTGTCGCGGTCCGCGCGCTCGCCGGCCTTGCCAACCGCCATGACGATGCGGCCCCAGTTGGCGTCCTCGCCCGCGACGGCGGTCTTCACCAGCGGCGAATTGGCGATGGACAGCGCGATGCGGCGCGCGGCCTTGTCGTGCTCGGCGCCGGCCACGCGGATCTCGATGAATTTGGTGGCGCCTTCACCATCACGGGCCACGAGCTTGGCGAGTTCGATCAGCAGCGAGTCGAGCGCGCTTTTGAACGCACCGACCCGCGGATCGGCGAGGGATTCGATGGGCGCATGGCCGGATTTGCCGGTCGCGAACAAAAGCAGCGTGTCCGAGGTCGATGTATCGCTATCGACGGTCATGCAATTGAAGCTGAGATCGGCGCCGGCCGAAATCAGCTGCTGCGCGACAACGGGCGCGAGCGCAGCGTCGGTGAACACATAGGCCAGCATGGTGCCCATATCCGGCGCGATCATGCCCGAGCCCTTGCAGAACCCGTTGATCGTCACGGCTTTGCCGTCGATGGACAGGCTGCGTGTGGCCAGCTTGGGGAAGGTGTCGGTCGTCATGGTCGCCTGGGCCGCCGCCAGCCATGCGGTGGTGCTGAGTTTTTCCGGGATCAGCGGCAGGGCACCCGTGATCTTTTCGACCGGCAAAGGCACGCCGATGGTGCCCGTGGAAGAGACAAACACCTCCTCCGATTTGCAGCCGAAGGTCTGGGCCGCCGCGGCACAGGTCGCATTCACGTCGGCGACGCCTCTTTTCCCTGTAAAGGTATTGGCGTTGCCCGCATTTACCACCACCACGCGGCCCGAGCCGCCCTTCAAGTGGGCGCGGCAGCTCTCGACCGGGGCCGAGGCCGTCAGCGAACGGGTCAGGACACCCCCGACCGTTGTGCCGGGCTCCATCACCGCAACCATGAGGTCCGAACGCATTTTGTAACGAATACCGGCCGCGTGATGGGCCAGGCGGACCCCGGCGACCGGCGGCAGCGTGGGTACAGTGGCGGGCGCGAGCGGCGAGACTTTCGTGGCCATTCGGGGTCTTCGGACAGGCGGGTAAGCGAAAAAAGGGTGCGCGCTTCAATGGCATAAGCGCCCCGAGGGGACAAGTTTGTCCGCTTTAAATCCGCACAAGGGGCGAGGGGCCGCCGCTCACGCGGCCGTTACCCGTGCTCTCCCGTAAAAAGTCCCAAATAATCAATGAATTCAGCGAAATCTTCGGTCCCTTCCGTTGACTTCACCCCCCTCTGCTTCTATCTCTCTCGCGCAGTGTCACCGGCGTCGGCCTCGGCCACCCGCCTTTCTATCTCCCTCCTTGAGGTTCCAATGCTCGGCGCCCTCGCCAAACGCATTTTTGGGTCGCGTAACGACCGTCTTATCAAGTCCCTTCGTCCCATCGTCGAAGCCGTCAACGCCAAGGAGGCCGAAGTCGCCGCCCTGGATGACGCGGGCGTGCGTGCGCGTACCGAGTGGCTCAAGAGCCGCCTCGCGGCCGGCGAGAGCCTGGACGATATCCTCGTGGACGCCTTCGCCACCGTGCGCGAAGCCGCCAAGCGCGCCCTCGGACAGCGTCACTTCGACGTACAGCTCATGGGCGGTATCGTTTTGCACCGCGCCATGATCGCCGAAATGGGCACCGGTGAAGGTAAGACCCTGGTCTCGACCCTCCCTGTGTACCTGAACGCGCTGTCCGGCAAGGGTGTGCACGTCGTGACCGTCAACGACTATCTCGCCAAGCGCGACGCCGAATGGATGGGCCAGGTCCATCGTTTCCTCGGCCTGACCGTCGGCTGCATCCAGCACAACATGAGCGACGCCGAGCGCCGCGCGGCCTACGCTTGCGACATCACCTACTCGACCAACAACGAGCTCGGCTTCGACTATCTGCGCGACAATATGAAGTACAGCATGGAGGATATGGCCCATCGCGACTTCAATTACGCCATCGTCGACGAAGTGGACTCCATCCTCATCGACGAAGCGCGCACGCCGCTCATCATCTCCGGCCCGTCGCAAGACCGCACCGATCTGTATGAACGCGTCGACAAGATCATCCCGGACCTGAAGGCCGAGCACTTCGAGAAGGATGAAAAGCAGCGTTCCATCACCTTCACGGACGCGGGGAGCGAGTACGCCGAAGGCCTTCTGCGCGAGCGCGGCATCCTCACCGAGGGCGACCTTTACGATCTGCATAACGTTGCGCTCGTTCACCATATGAACCAGGCGCTGCGCGCCCACCACATGTTCAAACGCGACGTCGATTACCTCGTGCGCGACAACAAGGTGCACCTGATCGACGAATTCACGGGCCGCATCATGGAAGGCCGCCGTCTGTCCGAAGGCCTGCATCAGGCCATCGAGGCGAAAGAAGGCGTCGCCGTGCAGAGCGAGAACCAGACCCTCGCCAGCATTACCTTCCAGAACTATTTCCGCATGTATCCGAAGCTGGGCGGCATGACCGGTACGGCGATGACGGAAGAGGAAGAGTTCGGCCAGATCTACGGCCTCGAAGTCGTGGAAATTCCGCCCAACGTGACGCGCGCCCGTAAGGACGAGCACGACGAGGTCTATCGGACCGCCGACGAGAAATACAACGCGATCGTGACCCTGGTGGAAGAGTGCATCGCGCGCCAGCAGCCGGTGCTGGTCGGTACGGTCTCCATCGAAAAGTCGGAAACCCTCGCCAATCTCCTGCGCAAGAAAACCAAGATCGTCCCGCAGGTGCTGAACGCGAAGTATCACGAACAAGAAGCGCTCATCATCGCCCAGGCCGGCGTACCGGGCGCCGTGACCATCGCCACCAACATGGCGGGCCGCGGCACGGACATTCAACTCGGCGGCAACGCCGACTCCCGCTTCCGCGAAGAAGAAGGCAAGCTCGGCCGTCCGCTCACGGACGCTGAAAAAGACGCCATCCGCGCCGATATCGCCGAGAAGAAGAAAGTGGCCCTTGCCGCCGGCGGTCTCTACGTGGTGGGCACGGAACGCCATGAAAGCCGCCGCATCGACAACCAGCTGCGCGGCCGCTCCGGACGCCAGGGCGATCCCGGCGCGTCGAAGTTCTATCTGTCGCTTCAAGACGATCTGATGCGCATCTTCGGCTCCGAGCGCATGGACACGATGCTGCAGCGCCTGGGCTTGCAGCCCGGCGAAGCCATCATCCATCCGTGGATCAACAAGGCCATCGAGAAGGCGCAGCAGAAGGTCGAGGCGCGCAACTTCGACATCCGCAAGAACCTGCTGCAGTACGACGACGTGATGAACGATCAGCGCCGCGTGGTCTTCGAGCAGCGCAAGGACATGATGCGCACCGAAGACCTCTCCGACATGGTCACCGACATGCGCCGCGAGGTCATCGACGATATCGTCGCCAAGTTCATCCCTGCCGGCCAGATGCAGGAGTCTTGGGACTTGGCGGGGCTGCACGAAGAAAGCCTTCGCCTTCTCAGTCTCGACCTTCCGGTGAAGGAATGGGCGACGGAAGAAGGCGTCGCGGATGAGGAAATCCGCGAGCGCATCAACGCGATGTCGGATGCGAAAATCAATGAGAAGTCGGCGGCCATCGGCCCCGATATCATGCGCCGCGTGGAAAAGAGCATTGTGCTGCAGATGATCGATCAGGGTTGGCGCGATCATCTCGCGCAGCTCGATATGCTACGCCACGCGGTCAACCTGCGCGCCTATGGTCAGAAGCAGCCGTTGCTGGAATACCAGCGTGAAGCCTTCGACATGTTCAATCAGCTCCTGTCGAGCCTGCGTGAACGTGTCACCGGCATCCTGTCGCGCGTCGAATTGCGTGTTGCGCCGCCGCCGGAGGATCTCGAACCGCGCGCCCCCCAACGCGTTCAGGAAATCAAGGAGCAGGTGCAGCCGGTCGTCGGCAGCATCGCGCCGTTGCCGTCGGCGATCGACGCGCAGCGCATGTTGCCGCGTGTGCAGCCCGATCAGCGCAATCCAAGCGATCCGTCGACCTGGGGCAAGGTCGCGCGCAACGAGGCCTGTCCGTGCGGGTCCGGCAAGAAGTACAAGCACTGCCACGGCACCGTCGAAGAAGTCGCCTAACGCTAGAGCGAAACCCGATCGGATAGAATCGGGTTTCGCTCTAGCTTCATAGAAGTTGTCGCGTTTTCTGCAACGAACCGCGCCGGCGAGGGCCGGCCTCTAAAAGACGCGTGCCTACGTGCGCGGCACTTGGTCGGAAAACGCTCTAGCACCGGAGTTCGAGGATGCCGCGCGCGCGCAAGCAGGACGGCGTGAACGTCGCCGTCATTCGGCATGTCGCTTTTGAAGACCTCGGCACGCTGGCCGAGCTGTTCGCCGCGCGGGGCTGGAACGTGAGCTACATCGAAGCCCCGGTTACCGATTGGAAGCGTTTCGATCCGCTTGCGCCGGATTTGCTCGTCGTCCTCGGTGGGCCGATTGGCGTGTATGAGGATGATCTCTATCCGTTCCTCAAGCATGAGATCGCCGCGCTCCAGAAGCGCCTCAAGGCCGACAAACCCACGCTTGGAATTTGTCTCGGGGCGCAACTCATCGCGGGTGCGCTCGGCGCGCGTGTCTATCCGAACCGCGAGAAGGAAATCGGCTGGTCGCCGCTGATCCTGTCGAAGGCGGGTTATGCCTCGCCGGTCCGTCATCTCGCGCCGGAAAATACATTCATGTTCCACTGGCACGGCGACACCTTCGACTTGCCGAAAGATGCGACGCTGCTCGCCGGCACGGGTGTGTGTTTCCATCAGATCTTCAGCTGGGGCAAAAACACGCTCGGGTTCCAATGCCACCCCGAAGTCATCGGGCAGGACCTCGAGAAATGGTACGTGGGGCATGCGGTTGAAATCGCCACGACCCAGGGCGCGCATGTGAAAGCGCTGCGCTCGGACACGAAGCGTTATGCCGCGAATCTCGAGACGCAGGCGAAGCTGTGCTTCACCGAATGGCTGGAGAACTTGCGACTTTAGTTCGTCGGCAAATCGGGGTTCAGCCCCATCAGGCTGCGCGCGAAGTGGTGGGAGGTGAACGGCCGCAAGTCGTTCGCCCCTTCGCCGACACCCACATAGTGCACCGGCAGGCCGAACTTCTCGGCCAGCGCCACGACCACGCCGCCCTTCGCCGTACCGTCGAGCTTGGTCATCACTAATCCTGTGACCCCCGTCATGCTCTTGAAGACATCGACCTGTGCGTGGGCGTTCTGGCCGACGGTCGCATCCAGCACCAGAAGCGTGGCGTGCGGCGCGCTGGGCTCCACTTTCTTGATGGCGCGCACGATCTTCTGCAACTCGGCCATCAACTCGTCTTTGTTCTGCAGGCGTCCGGCCGTATCGATCAGCAGCACGTCGTCGCCGCGCTTCTTGGCTTCGAGCAGGGCTTCGAACGCAAGGCCCGCCGCGTCGGCGCCGGTGTCCTTGGCGAAGACCGGCACGTCCGCGCGCTGGCCCCACACCTTCAATTGCTCCACCGCGGCGGCGCGGAACGTATCGCCCGCGGCCATGGCCACTTTCTTCCCCGCAGCCTTCATCTGGTGAGCGATCTTGCCGATGGTCGTCGTCTTGCCCGCGCCGTTGACGCCCACGACCAGCACGACAAAGGGCTTGTGATCCGGATCGATCACCAGCGGACGCGCAACGGGCTCAAGGATACGGCGGATGTCGGCGGCGAAGGATTCGCGCACGTCTTCCGGCGTGATGTCCTTGCCGAAGCGTTCTTTTGCCAATGCTTGCGTGAGTTTCGACGCCGTCGCCGTGCCGAGATCGGCGGTAATCAACAGGTCTTCCAGCTCGGTCAGGCTCGCATCGTCGAGCTTGCGCTTGGTCAGGATGTCGCCGATGCCGGCGACGATCTTACTCGAGGACTTGGCGAGGCCTTCGCTCAGCTTGAGCTGCCACTCGCCTTGGTACTGTTGATGAACGTCATCGGAGGTTTTGCCTCCGGGCAACATATCGCGAAGAGACATTAGATCACGCCAACAAGAGCCGTTTCCGTGGCACTCACGATACGTGCCGTTACCACCGCGCCCGGGGGCGCGTTCGCGACGTCCACAGGCAAGTAATGTTCGCTGTGGCCGCGGCCGTCTTTTTCCATGAGCACGTTCACTGACTTGCCGACGTGATCGGCGAGACGGCGGGCAAAGGCTTCGCTGCCCTTGGCGCGAAGACGCGCGGCGCGTTCCTTGATCGCCGCGCCGTTCACTTGCGGCATGCGGGCCGCCGGGGTGCCCTGGCGGATGGAATAGGGGAAGACATGCAGCAGCGTGAGGCCGGCGTCCTCGACCAGGGCGAGACTGTTCTCGAACATCGCCTCGTCTTCGGTGGGGAAGCCGGCAATCAAATCCGCGCCGAACACGGCGTCGGGGCGCAAGGTACGAACGCGTTCACAGAAGGAAATGATGTCGGCGCGGCTGTGGCGGCGCTTCATGCGCTTCAGGATCATATCGTCGCCGGCTTGGGCGGAGATATGAAAGTGCGGCATCAGGCGCGGTTCGTCCGCGATCAGTTGGAACAGATCCTCATCCGCTTCGGCGGGATCGAGCGACGATAGGCGCAGGCGCTTCAACTCAGGCGCGACCGTCAACAGGCGGCGCACCATCTGGCCGAGCCTCGGCGTTCCCGGGAGATCGCCGCCGTAGCCGGTGATGTCGACGCCGGTAATCACGATTTCCTGATAGCCGCTCTGCACCAGCCCGCGCACTTCCTGCACGATGCGGCCCATGGGCACGCTTCGATTATTCCCGCGCGCGAAGGGAATAATGCAGAAGGTGCAGCGGTGATCGCAGCCCTGCTGGACCTGCACGAAGGCGCGCGTGCGGCCGTCGAAGCCTTCCACCAGATGTTCGGCCGTCTCGCGCACCGTCATGATGTCGCTGACCAGGACGCGCTCGTTTGTCTCGGCGTGGAAGCTCTCGGCCTTCATCTTGTGTTCGTTGCCGAGCACGCGGTCGACTTCGGGCATTGCGGCGTAACGGGCCGGATCGAGTTGCACGGCGCAGCCGGTGGCGACGATGTGCGCGCC
>JADZAK010000047.1 GCA_020852595.1 Rhodospirillaceae bacterium | reverse complement strand
GGCCGAGCATGTGCAACGGCACGCCGGGCACGGTCGCGCCGAAGATCTCAAGTCCCGGCGCTTTGAGGCCCGCGAAGTACCAGACGCTCGGGGCCTGAAAGCCAAGATGCGGATCGTTGGCGAGGATGGGGCTGCCGCTTTGCGTGCGGTCGCCCGACACGGCCCAGATATTCGACGCGTCGCTCGGGTGAATGACGGCGGTCATCGCCGCGTGCAGCGTTTTCGCCGGAAGATCGCGCAGCACCGGCACGAGGTTCGCCATGGTGACCGGATCCTCAGGCCTGGCGCCGGGCGAAAGCGCGGCGGCTTTTTCAGGCCCGAGCTTCGCGACCAGCGCGGCATTGACGAGTTCGTCGTCCCAATTCCCGGACAGCGAGAGGCCCATCAGTTTTTGCCACACGAGTGAGTCCGCCGGTTTCCAGGGCTCTGGCGTGAAGAACAGGAGAGTGTATTCGAGCGGAAGCGGGTGGCCTTCGCCGAGCCAGGCGTTCACGCCGGCGGTGTAGCGTTCAAACGCGGCCTGGGTTTCGGGCGAGAGGCCGCGCAGATCTTCTTCCGCGCGCCGGTAAACGCCCAGCGTGCGCATCATGCGGTCCGGCGCGAGTCCCGCCGCGCCGATCAGTTCCGCCAATCGTCCTTGGCCGCGGCGGCGCATGAGTTCCATTTGAAAGAGACGGTCCTGCGCATGCACGTAGCCGAGCGCGAAATAGGCGTCCGCTTCGGAGGCCGCCGTGATCATCGGAATCCCGCGCCCGTCGCGCACGACCGTCACGGGCGCGGCGACGCCTTTGGCGACAATAAAACCGTCATGCGCGGGCAAGGCTCTGTATGCGGACAGCCAAAGCCAGCCGAGCAAAAGGACAACGGCGAGGGCAATGAAGCCCATTACATACATGACGCCGCGGGCAAGCTTTCTAAGCAATCGTCACCTGTGAGCTATGATAGACTGGAGAGAGTGATAAGAGCCGCGAGCGACTTCAAGTGAGCATGTCGGACCCACCTTACGATCCTGAACTGCCCCAGGTCCTGTTCGAGATTGTCGCCGTCGGGAACGCGGTGAAAGTGTCGGCCATCGATCCGGTCACGAACATCGAGGTCTCGGTCGTCGGCTCCATTGCCACCAGCGCCTACAGCCTCAAAATGAATGCGCTGCGCAAGCTGAAGGCGCGGCTGCGCAAAGACGGGGCGCAGGGGCCTTCTAACCCATTGAAAGGACAGTTCATATAACATCTTGTGTGTGATTGGCAGCAATCATCCAGATGTGGTATCGGTCCTCTGGCGCGGGTCGAATTCCGGCCTGCCGAGAAACCCCCAGGGAGGCCGAAATGAGCAAAACGTTGATTGCCGCCGCATTCGCCGCTGCCACTCTGCTTTCGGGCGCTTCCAGCGCTCAAGACGCCGGCAAAATGAGCTTCTTCATCACCAGCGCCGGCCCGGGCAAGGGCGCGGAACTGGGTGGTCTTGAAGGCGCCGACCGCCACTGCGCGGCCCTGGCGGCCAAAGCCGGCAGCAAGAAGGAATGGCGCGCGTACCTCAGCGGCCTGTCGGCGGACGGCAAGACGCCGGTGAACGCCCGTGACCGCATCGGCAAGGGCCCATGGATCAATGCCAAGGGCGTCGTTGTCGCCACCGGCGTCGACGATCTGCACAGCGCCAACAACAAACTCTCCAAGGACAACTCGCTGACGGAGAAGGGCACGGTCGTGAACGGCCGCGGCGATACGCCGAACACCCACGACATCCTCACCGGCAGCCAGGCCGACGGCCGCGCCTTTGCGGACGGCGCCGACCACACCTGCAAAAACTGGACGAGCAGCGCCGCCGACGGCAGCGCTAATCTCGGCCATCACGACCGCCAGGGCGGCGGCGCCGACGGTACATCGTGGAACGCAGCCCATCCGTCGAAGGGTTGCGGCCAGGAAAACCTCGTCGCCACCGGCGGCGCGGGCCTGTTCTACTGTTTTGCGACCAATTAGGAGTTCGATTTGTCCGACGCACGCATTGCTCAACCCGGCGATACAATTGTCATCGCGAGCGACCACGCCGGTGTGGAGCTGAAGTCCCAGATGGCCGGCGACTTGAAGCGCATGGGATTCACCGTGAAGGACCTCGGCACGAACTCCTCTGACTCCGTCGATTATCCCGACTTTGGGCACGCGGTCGGCAAGGCCGTGGAGACCCATGACGCCAAGGCCGGTGTCGTGATCTGCGGCACCGGCATCGGCATCTCCATCGCGGTGAACCGCCACCCGGGAGTCCGCGCCGCCTTGGTGCACGACGATATGACCGCGCGCATGGCGCGCGAGCACAACGATGCGAACGTCATGGCCATCGGCGCGCGGATCGTGCCGGCGGATCGGGCGCGCGCGCTTCTCAAGATTTTTTTCGAAACCCCGTTTGAAGGCGGACGTCATGCCCGCCGCGTGGAGAAGCTGGGCTAATCCAGCCTCACGTCAACATCTGTAAGGACCGATATGTCTACTCCCTTCTTCTCCCAGAGCCTCGCTGAAGCCGATCCGGATGTGATGAAGTCGCTGACGCTGGAACTCGAGCGCCAGCGGACGCAGATCGAACTCATCGCGTCTGAAAACATCGTCAGCCGCGCCGTTCTCGAAGCGGTCGGCAGCGTGCTTACCAACAAGTACGCCGAAGGTTATCCGGGCAAGCGCTACTACGGCGGCTGCGAATTCGTCGACATCGCCGAAAGCCTCGCCATCGAGCGCGCGAAGAAGCTGTTCAACTGCTCGTATGCCAACGTGCAGCCGCACGCAGGCGCGCCCGCCAACGAAGGCGTGTTCCTCGCGCTCCTGAAGCCGGGCGACACCGTCATGGGCATGAACCTCGCCTCGGGCGGCCATCTCACGCACGGCGCGCCGCCGAACATTTCCGGCAAGTGGTTCAACGCGGTCCAATACGGCGTGCGCAGGCAGGACGGCGTCATCGACATCGACCAGGTCGAATCCCTCGCCAAGGAACACAAACCGAAGCTGATCATCGCGGGCGGCTCGGCGTACTCGCGCATCATCGACTTCAAGGCGTTCCGCCAGATCGCCGACAGCGTCGGCGCGCTGTTCATGGTCGACATGGCGCACTTCGCCGGCCTGGTCGCGGCCGGCATCCATCCGAACCCGCTGCCGGTCGCCGACGTCGTCACCACCACCACGCACAAGACCCTGCGCGGCCCGCGCGGCGGCATGATCCTGTCGAACAACGACGAACTCGGAAAAAAGATCAACTCGGCGATCTTCCCGGGCCTCCAGGGCGGCCCGCTCATGCATGTCATCGCCGGCAAGGCGGTGGCGTTCGGCGAAGCGCTGAAGCCGGAGTTCAAGGTCTATGCCCAGCGCGTGGTCGACAATGCGAAAGTCCTGGCGGAAACGCTGCGTAAGGGCGGACTCGAGATCGTGGCCGGCGGCACCGATACGCACCTGATGCTGGTCGACCTGCGCCCGAAGAAACTCACCGGCAACGTGGTCGAACATTTGCTCGAACGCGCCGGCATGACCTGCAACAAGAACGGCATCCCGTTCGACCCGGAAAAGCCCACCGTCACCTCCGGCGTGCGCCTCGGCACGCCCGCGGCGACCACCCGCGGCTTCGGGACGGCGGAATTCACCCAGATCGGCCAGTGGATCTGCGAGGTCATGGACGCCCAGGCGGCCAACCCGGGCAATACCGGGGCGGTGGAAGCCGATATCCGGGGCCGGGTCCAGGATTTGTGTCGCCGCTTTCCGATTTATCAATAATTAGCGTTCACAAAGGGACTATAGTTCATAGGACCCGGCCCCCAACGGCCGGGCGTCAGGGGATAAAGGGGTCGGGGACATGCGCTGTCCGTACTGCGGGCATATGGATACCCAGGTGAAGGATTCGCGGCCGACGGAGGATAACTCCGCCATTCGCCGCCGCCGGTCGTGCCCGGCTTGCGGCGCGCGCTTCACCACGTTCGAACGTATCCAGCTCCGCGAACTCACGGTCGTGAAGAAGGGCGGCCAGCGGATCCCGTTCGACCGCGACAAGATCGCCCGCTCGATCATCACCGCGTGCCGCAAGCGGCCGGTGGACGAGGAGCGCATCGAACGCGTGGTCAACTCCATCCAGCGCCGCCTCGAAAGCATGGGCGAGTCCGATATCCCGTCGTCGGTCATCGGCGAAATGGTGATGGAAGCGCTGCAGGGCCTCGACAAGGTGGCCGATGTGCGCTTCGCTTCCGTGTACAAGAATTTCCGCGAGGTGAAGGATTTCGAGCACTTCGTCGAAAACCTGACCGAGCCGGTCAGCTCCGACCAGAACTGATGCCCCCGCGCGCGTCCGTCGCCGATCAGGAGTTCATGGACGTCGCGCTCGGCCTGGCGGCGCGCAATCTCGGCGATACCTGGCCCAATCCAACGGTCGGCTGCGTGCTCGTGAAAGACGGCCGGGTCGTCGGCCGGGGCTGGACCCAATCCGGCGGCCGTCCGCATGCGGAAACCGAGGCGCTCGCGCGCGCGGGACAAGCGGCGCGCGGCGCGACCGTTTACGTCACCCTTGAACCCTGCAGCCATCACGGAAAAACGCCGCCCTGCGCCGATGCGCTGGTTGCGGCCGGCGTGGCGCGCGTGGTGTCCGCCACGACCGATCCCGATGCGCGCGTGAACGGCCGTGGGCTGGCCCGTTTGCGTGAGGCCGGCATTGAAGTGACCGAAGGGGTGGGCAAGGCCGCCGCGGACCGCCTGAACGCGGGTTTCTTCCTGAAGGCCGTGCACGGCCGTCCGCTGTTCGCGCTGAAAACCGCCACCAGCCTCGACGGCCGGATTGCCCTGGCCTCGGGTGAAAGCCGCTGGATCACCGGAGAGTCCGCGCGCCGCGCGGTGCATGCGCTGCGCGCGCGCTACGACGCCATCCTCGTGGGCTCGGAAACCGCGCTCACCGACGATCCGCTGCTCACATGCCGGTTGGATGGATACGGCGGCCGCGCCAAGGTGCGTGTCGTGCTCGACCGCCGCCTGCGGCTCGCGCCGAATTCGGAACTCGTGAAAACCGCGCGTGAGATTCCGACGTGGGTGATCACCTCCGCACAGTCGCTGGCGTTGCCGCGCAGCGCCGAACTGACCGGGAACGGCGTCGATGTGACCGGTCTCAAGGATGCCTCGGACCACGCGACGTTCACCGTCGCGGTGGGCAGGGCGCTCGCCGGGACAGGTTTGACGCGCGTCATGATCGAGGGCGGAGGGCAGGTCGCCGCGGCCTTTCTCCGCGCGGGTCTCATCGATGAGCTGGCCTGGTTCAAGGCTCCCAGTGTCATCGGCGGCGACGGCCGGGCCTCGATTTATCCCATGGGACTCATGAATTTGGCGGATATGCCCCGTTTTAAGGCCCGGGAAAGCCTGAAATTCGGCGAAGACACACTAGATATCCTGGCCCGCTAACCCGTATATACGGGCCCATGTTCACAGGAATTGTCACCGATCTCGGCGCCGTCATGGATGCCGTTCAGGGCGGCGCCGCGGCGGCGCGTTTCCGTATTCGCACCGCCTATGAAATGGACGGCGTCGCCATCGGCGCCTCGATCTCCTGCAACGGCTGCTGTCTCACGGTGGTCGAGAAGGGGCCGGACTGGTTCGCGGTCGACGCCTCGCGCGAGACCTTGGATCTCACGACCCTCGGCACATGGACCGCCGGCATGCGCGTCAATCTCGAGCGCGCGCTGAAAGCCGGCGACGAACTCGGCGGCCACATCGTCTCGGGCCACGTCGATGGTCTTGCCGTGGTCGAAGACATCCGCGACGAGGACGGCTCCAAGCGCTTCACCGTCGTCCCGCCGGCGGACCTGTCCCGCTTCATCGCGCCGAAAGGCTCCGTGGCCCTCGATGGTGTCTCGCTCACCGTCAACGAGGTCGGCGGCAACAGCTTCGGCGTCAACATCATCCCCCACACGCAGGCCGTGACCACCTTTGGCGCGCTCAGGGTCGGCGACCGGCTCAACATGGAAATCGACCAGATGGCGCGCTATGTTGCGCGTCTCCTGGATACGATCGGAAAATAAGAAGGCAACGCCTTGGCTGACGCTCTCGAAAAGCTGCCGGTTCACGCCGATTTTCTTTCCTCGATCGAGGAGATCATCGATGACGCGCGCAACGGCCGCATGTTCATCCTGGTCGACGACGAGAACCGCGAGAATGAGGGCGACCTCATCATCCCGGCGCAGATGGCCACCCCGGACGCCATCAACTTCATGGCCAAACACGGCCGCGGCCTCATCTGCCTGTCGCTGACCACCCAGCGCGCCGAACATCTGCGCCTGCCGCTGATGCCCGCGCACAACCAATCGCGCCTTTCCACCGCCTTTACCTTGAGTATCGAAGCGCGCTCGGGCGTGACGACGGGCATCTCGGCCGCCGACCGCGCACGCACCATTGCGGTGGCTATCGATCCCGCGTCCACGCATACCGACATCTCGACCCCGGGCCATGTATTTCCGCTCATGGCCCGCGACGGCGGCGTGCTCGTGCGCGCCGGCCACACCGAAGCGGCCGTCGACATGGCGCGCCTCGCCGGCCTGATCCCGGCGGGCGTGATCTGCGAAATCATGAACGACGACGGTTCCATGGCGCGCATGCCGGACCTCATCAAGTTCGCGCAGTTCCACGGCCTCAAGATCGGCACCATCGCCGATCTCATCGCGTATCGCCGTAAAACCGAGCGTCTTGTGAACCTGCTTGCGGAATCGCCGTTCACCTCGGGCATCGGCGGCGACTGGACTTTGAAGATCTATGCGGACTCCGTCTCCGGCGCGGAACTGCCGGTGCTCGTCAAAGGCAAGGTGTCCGGCGCCGCGCCCGCCATGGTGCGCATGCATCATCTGAACATTCTGCCCGACGTGCTGCTCGACAAGGCCTCCGCGCGCACCGGCGATCTCCAGGCGGCCATGCAAATGGTCTCCGACTTCGGCAGCGGCGTGATCGTCCTGTTCCGCGATCCCATCTCGGGCGGTCTTTCGGAACGCATCCGCGCCAAAGCCAAGGGCCAAGAAGAAACCACCAAGCGTCTCGTCGACTACGGCGTGGGCGCGCAGATCCTCACCGACATCGGTGTGCGCGACATGATCCTTCTCACCAACACGTCGAAAGTGGTGGTGGGTGTCGAAGGTTACGGTCTGCGCATCGTCGAACAGCGCAGCATCAAAGTGAAATAGACATGGCCACGCCGCACATCCTCATCATCGAAGCGCGCTTCTACGACGACAACGCCGACCTGTTGCTTGAGGGCGCGAAAAAAGCGCTCAAGAAAACAAAAGCAAAAGTCGATGTGATCACCGTTCCCGGAATCCTCGAGTTGCCGGCGGCGCTCGCCTATGCCTTTTCCAAAGGCAGGAAGAGCGCGAAGAAGCCGCGGTATGCGGGCGCCGTGGTCCTCGGCTGCGCCGTGAAGGGCGAAACCGACCACTATGAGCATGTGTGCCGCGAGTCCATGAGCGGCGTGCAACAGGTCGCGCTTGAATTGAAAGTCCCTGTCGGCAATGGGATTTTGACCTGCCCGACCTGGGACTTGGCGCAAAACCGCGCCGATCCGGCCGAGGGGGACGCGGGCGGGCGCGCCGCGCGCGCGTGTTTGCGTCTTATTGAGCTAAAGCACCGCTTCGGGCTATAAGCTCTCGCGCTGCAACATGTGGCGCATTTTTTTTACTGTGAAGCGTGGAATTTGAATGTCAGCGAGTGCTGATACGCCCGAACGTGCTCCTCTCGACCCGCAAGGCCGCAGCGCCAGCCGCCTCGCGGCGGTGCAGGCTTTGTACCAGATCGAAGTCACCCAGGATCCGTCCGACCGGATCATCAAGGATTTCCTGACCGCGAAGGTCGGCGGTCTCGCCGTGGCGCAGGACCTCGAGACCGAGAAGGAATCCATCGTCGCGCTCGCGGACCTCGACGGCGAGTTGTTCATCAATCTCGTGCGCGCGGTCGATACGCGCGGCGCGGAGATCGATGAAATGATCAAAGGCTCGCTTTCGCCCGATTGGCCGTGGGAGCGCCTCGAGATCACCTTGCGCGCCGTCCTGCGCGCGGGTGTGGCCGAACTGCTGACGCGCACCGACATTCCAGCGGGCGCCACCATCGCCGAGTTCGTCGATGTGGCGCAGGCCTTCTATGCCGGTCCTGAGTCCGGCATGGCGAACGCGGTGCTCGACCGCATCTCGCGGGCGCTGGGCCGCACCGGCGGCATCCGCGCCCACGCCGGCAAGTAATGAGCCGGGCGCGCAGCGAGTTCGACGTCATCGCGGCGCTGTTCGCGCCGCTTGCGAAAAACGCTCCGGGCGCTTTCAATCTGAAAGACGATGCGGCGGCCTTCGATGTCGGGCCCGGCAATGAGGTCGTGATCACGGTCGACACCGTGATCGAGGGCGTGCACTTCCTGCCCGACGATCCGCCGGACCTCGTCGCGCGCAAGGCGCTGCGCGTCAATCTGTCGGATCTCGCGGCCAAGGGCGCCGTGCCCGTCGGTTTCCTGCAGGCGCTGTCCGTGAATACCGCCGTCACGGACGCCTACCTCGAGCAATACGCCAAGGGCCTCGCGGCGGACGTCGAGGAATTCAAGATCCCGCTCATGGGCGGCGATACGACATCGGGCCCGGGTCCGCTTGCGGTGTCGATCACGGCGATCGGCGCGGTCGCCAAAGGAAAGATGATTCCGCGCGGCGGCGCGCGCCCCGGCGATCTTCTGTGTGTCACCGGGACCATCGGCGATGCGGCCCTCGGCCTCGACCTCCTGCGCGGAAAATTGAAAGTCGCGGGCCGCGCGAACGCGGATCATCTCGTCGCGCGTTATCGGTTGCCGCGGCCGCGCCTCGCGGCGGGCGCCGCGATCAAGGGCCGGGCCGGCGCCGGCCTCGACATCTCCGATGGGCTTGTCGCCGACGTCGGGCATATCTGCGCGGCCTCCGGTGTCGCGGCGATTATCGAGCGGGACAAAATTCCGCTGTCCGACGCGGCGCGGGCGGCCGTGACTCTCGAACCCGAATATTGGCCGCGGATTTTTGGCGGCGGTGACGACTACGAACTCGCGTTCACCCTCCCACACTCATATGCGGGCGACTTGCGGCGCCTGGCGGAAGAGGCGGGGGTGCCCATGACAGTGATCGGTCGCATTGCCGGGCCCGAAGATGCTAAGCTCGGCGCCGTGACTGTCCTCGATGGGGCAGGCAGACCGGTCGAGGTGCCCAAAGGGGGCTATCGGCACCGGTAAGGCGGGGATACGTCGGTCCGATGAAACGCGCCATCGTCATTATTCTTGTCATCCTGCTCGTCGCCGGCGGCGGCGCGGGCGGCCTCATGATGATGGGCATCATCCCGAACCCGTTCAATCCGACGCCGCAAGGCGGCCCGATGAGCGGCGCGGACAAGGCGGCGGCCGAACTCGCCGCGAAGAACAAATTCCAGCCGCCGACCGCTGGATTGGATCTCGTCAAGCTCGACGACATGATCGTGCCGGTGATCCTCGACGGGCAAGTGAACCGGCGCGTGTTCATCATCGCGCGGCTCAGGGTGAATGCGCCGGGCAATGTCACGACGGTCCAGTCCAAACTGCGCCCCTTCCAAAGCGCGGTCCTCAGCGACCTCATTCCATTCTTTCAAAAGTACTATGTGTCCAACGACGCCGTGGACGCCGTCATGGTGAAGGAACGGCTGACCGCGACCGCCCATAAAATCTTCGGCGAGATGGTCCCGGAAGTGCTGCTGGTCAACGTGTTCGAACAGGTCAGCCCGCACCAGCGGTAAGTCTCCTTAGACCGCTCTAAATCGCGCTTTTAGCCTGCCTGTTGCTTACGAGGGGGTCTTTCTGGCACTCTCGCGCAGCGCAAGGGGGGAATAGCGCCGATAAATCATATCAGTACTTACATCATCATATAACCAGGCCGCTCGAACGCCTGGCGTTCCCACGACTCTAGACGGAGTGAACATGACACCAGGTTCTTTACAAGTCCTCGTGATCGCGTGCGGGGTGTTAGCTGTGTTGTATGGCATCTTTGGAGTAATGCGCGTGCTGGCCAAGCCAGCCGGCAATGCCCGGATGCAGGAGATCGCACACGCGGTGCAGTTAGGGGCTGCCGCGTATCTCAATCGTCAATATCTGACCATCGGGATCGTCGGCATCGTCGTCGCCGTCATCCTGGGCGCCGCGCTCGGCGGTTTTGTCGCCGTCGGCTTCCTGATCGGCGCGGTGCTTTCGGGCATCGCCGGTTATGTGGGCATGAACGTCTCGGTGCGCGCCAACGTGCGCACCGCCGCCGCGGCGATGAACGGCGGCCTGGCTCCTGCTCATGCCGTCGCCTTCCAGGCCGGCGCCGTCACGGGCATGCTGGTCGTCGGTCTCGGCCTCCTGGGCGTGGCGGGATACTACTTTGCCCTCAGCGCGCAGGGCCGCGAACTGCGCGACATCGTCTGGGGCCTGATCGCGCTCAGCTTCGGCGCGTCGCTCATCTCGATCTTCGCCCGCCTCGGCGGCGGGATCTTCACCAAGGGCGCCGACGTCGGCGCCGACCTGGTGGGCAAGGTGGAAGCGGGTATCCCCGAAGACGATCCGCGCAACCCGGCCGTGATCGCCGACAACGTCGGCGACAACGTCGGCGACTGCGCCGGCATGGCCGCGGACCTGTTCGAAACCTACGCCGTGACGATTGTTGCCACCATGTACCTGGGCTCGCTCTACTTCGTGGGCGATCAGGCCATGGCCGCGATGATGTATCCGCTCGTCATCGGCGGCGTCTGCATCATCGCGTCCGTGATCGGCACGTTCTTCTCAGGGATTGGATCCTCGGGCAAGATCATGTCCGCGCTTTACCGCGGATTCATCGTCACCGCCGTGATCTCGGCGGGTTTGATCGTCGGCATCACGACCCAGCTGTTTGGCGAAGGTCTGACCAATGCCGCCGGCACGACCTACACCGCTCAGGACCTGATCACCTGCGCCTTCGTCGGCCTCATCGTCACGGGTCTCATCGTGTGGATCACCGAGTACTACACGGGCACGGGCTTCCGCCCGGTCCGTTCGGTCGCGGCGGCCTCCACGACGGGGCACGGCACGAACATCATCCAGGGCCTCGCGATCTCGATGGAAGCTTGCGCGCTTCCGGTGCTCGTGATCTGCGCCGGCATCATCGTGGCCTACATGACCGCCGGCATCTTCGGCCTCGCGGTCGCGGCGACCACCATGCTCGCGCTTGCCGGTATTGTTGTCGCGCTCGACGCCTACGGTCCGGTGACCGACAACGCCGGCGGGATCGCGGAAATGTCGCACCTGCCGCCGGAAGTGCGTAAGTCGACCGATGCCTTGGATGCGGTCGGCAACACCACGAAAGCCGTGACCAAGGGTTATGCGATCGGTTCCGCCGGCCTCGCGGCCGTCGTGCTGTTCGCGTCCTACACCGAGGATCTGAAACACTACTTCGCGGATCTCGACATCCAGTTCAGCCTGGAAAATCCGTTCGTGGTGGTGGGTCTGTTCATCGGCGGGCTCCTGCCGTACCTGTTCGGCGCCATGGGCATGCAAGCCGTGGGGCGCGCGGCCGGTTCGGTGGTGAACGAGGTTCGCCGTCAGTTCCGCGAGATCAAGGGCATCATGGAAGGCACCGCCAAGCCCGATTACGGCCGCGCGGTCGACATGCTCACCCGCGCCGCGATCAAGGAAATGATCATCCCGTCGCTGCTCCCGGTGCTGTCGCCGATCGTGCTGTACTACGTCGTCAACGCCATCGCCGGTCAGGCGCAGGCTTTCACGGCGCTCGGCGCGATGCTGCTCGGCACCATCGTCACCGGCCTGTTCGTCGCCATCTCGATGACCTCGGGCGGCGGCGC
>JADZAK010000046.1 GCA_020852595.1 Rhodospirillaceae bacterium | reverse complement strand
GGACAGGATGACGACGATGCTTACGCGGTGATCTGGAACCCCGCCGACTGACGAAGCGAGGCCCTACGCGCACGCCGCGTAGGGCCTTTTCGCGCGCGCAACGCGGGCCGCGACCGGGTAGCAGAGCTTGAATCGGCTACAACTAATGAATGGCGGCAATATTCCGACATGCGGATTTGGCGACTATGACGTGCGTTGTCGGATACGGTTACGTGCGCCTGGGAGAAAACGACCCGCGAAGCGGGCGTTGGGGGACTCTCGTAAGAGGCCCCGATGAACCGACACGGCGCGCGGAAATATCTCACGACCAAACAGGCTGCGGAGTACCTCGGCCTGTCGCCGCGCACCCTTGAGCGGATGCGCCGCGAGGGCGGCGGGCCAGTGTACCGCAAGCACGGACGCCACGTTCTCTATCACATCGACGACCTTGATGCCTGGTCGAAGGCCCGCGCCCGGCCCTCGACGGCAGGCCAGCCGGTGCAAGGGGAACTGCCGTTCGAGTACCCGACAGATGATCGCGGAAACCCGCCGACATGAGCCGCGCGCGAACCCTCCGCGTCGTTGCCTTCGGCGTCGGGATCGGCGCGGCGGCGCTGTTCAGCGTTCCGTCGCCGCGCCTCGTCTGGAACGCCAGCGCGAGCGCGCCCATCGGCTTCTATTGGCGTCACGGCGGCGGCATCACGCGCGGCGACCTGGTGCTGGCGACGATGCCCGAGCCTGTCCGCGCGCTTGCCGCCGCGCGCGGCTATCTCCCCTCCGGCGTGCCGCTGCTCAAGCGCGTCGCAGCCCTGTCCGGCGACCGGATTTGTGCCGACGACGCGACGGTATTTGTGAACGGCCAGGCCGTCGCGGCGCGTCGGAAAACCGATTCCCGAGGCCGTCCCATGCCCGCCTGGACCGGCTGCCGCACGCTCGCGGGCGAGGTTTTTCTGCTCATGCCCGGCGTGCCGGACTCCTTTGATGGACGGTATTTCGGGCCGGTGCCGCAGGCCGCCGTCATTGGCCCGCTCACGCCCCTCTGGACCCGCTGAAACAGGAGCAATGCGCCATGAAGATCGTCCTCGACATTCCAGAACCGACACTGAAAGCCCTCAACACCGTTGTCGGCCGCTGCACGACGGATGCCAGCACGCACGGGCAACTGACCCTCGCAACGCTGTTCGAGATGCTGGCCGAGGATGTTGCCATGACCGTCACCCGCCCCGGCTCCTGGGAAGCGGCCAATATGGCGCAAGTCTTTGTGTCCCACGGTTATGAGATTTGAGAGGGGAGCATTGCATATGGAGAGAGCCGCGATGAAACCCGCATACCGAAAAAACAGAAAGGGAGGGCAAGATAAAAGCGCGCCCACACGGGCGCGATTAATGTGTCTGCACATCGAGGTAAGGCGGCACACCTGCCGCGCCGCGCGCCGCCGTCGCGGCACACCGCGCGGCGCGCGCACGCGAAGCGCACCAGCACCCGCGAGAGTCGCATGAGCAACGACGACGACTTCACGCCCAAGCTCGGCAAAATCCGCGCGCAGGGCAGCAAGAGCGGCAAGAAGTATCTCCATCAGGTCTTGCGTGCCGTTGCGATGGCCGGCGGCAAGAAGGAGCGCCGCTCCGCCGGCAAAGGCGGCAAGCCCTTCGGGCGCGGTGCCGGAGCGGCCAGCGTTCTCGGCACACGCGACCGCTACGCCGCGTACCGGCAACGGCGCGTCGTCATCAAGACGCGCATTGTGAAGATCAAAGACAAGGGCCTCGGCGCGGCGCGGGCGCACTTGCGCTATATCCAGCGCGACGGCGTGCAGCGCGACGGGTCGCCCGGAGAACTCTACGGGCGGGACGCCGACCGCATCGACGGCAAAGCCTTCCTGGAACGGTGCGAAGGCGACCGCCACCAGTTCCGGTTTATCGTCTCGGCCGAGGACTCGGAACGGTACGAGGATTTAAAGCCCTTTGTCCGCCGCCTCATGGCGCGGATGGAGCAGGACTTGGGCACCAAACTCGATTGGGTGGCGGTGGACCACTACAACACCGGCCATCCTCACAGCCATGTGGTTCTGCGGGGCAAGGACGACCGGGACCGGGATCTGGTGATCGCCCGCGACTACCTGAGCCGGGGGATGCGGGAGCGGGCCGCGGAGATCGTCAGCTTCGATTTAGGCCCGCGCACGGACCTGGACGTGGAACAGCGGCTCCACCGGGAAGTCGAGCAGGAACGCTTCACGTCCCTGGACTGGAGGCTGCAACAGGGTTGCGACGACAGGGGTGTTGTGGTGCCCCACAGCCTCACGGCCGATGCCTTCCAGCAGACCTGCTATGCCGGGCGGCTCCAAAAATTGAAACGCCTGGGGCTGGGCGACGAGATCGCACCGGGCACGTGGCGCCTGAGTCCCGATTTCGAGGCGCGGCTGCGGGAGTTGGGTCTGCGTGGGGACATCATCAAGACGATGCACCGCGAGCTGGGTGGAACACGGGCGCCGGCCGACTGCGCCATCTACAATCCGGCCGATGCCGCCGCGCGGCCCATCGTCGGCCGGGTGGCGGCCAAGGGTCTGACCGACGAGATCACCGACCGCCGTTATCTCATCATCGAGGCGGCGGACGGATACGCCCATTACGTCGATGCCGGTATTCTTGACGACGAGGCCGATCCGATCCGCGAGGGCAGCATCGTCACCGTGTCGCCCAAGTCCGTGGCGCCGCGCGCCGCAGACCGCACCGTGGCGGAAGTCGCCGCCGCCAACGGCGGACGGTATAGCGTGGACATTCACCTGCGCCATGATCCGACTGCCACGGCGGCCTTCGCCGAAACCCATGTCCGCCGCCTGGAAGCCATGCGCCGGTTGACGCAAGCCGTGGACCGGACGCCGGAGGGCGTCTGGTTGGTCGCGCCCGATCACCTAGAGCGCGCCGCCGCCTATGAGCGCAAGCGCGCGCAGTTTACGCCGGTCGTTGTCGAGATTCTGTCGCGGGTGTCCATCGAGCGGCAAGCGACGGCAGATGGCGCGACGTGGCTTGACGGCGAGTTGGTGCGCGCGGCCCCAACGCCGCTGCGCGACGCAGGCTTCGGCCGCGAGGTGCGGGACGCCTTGGCCCGCCGCCGTCTGTGGCTGATGGAGCAGCACTTGGCCGAGGATAGAGAGGGCAGCATCGTCTATCGCGCGAACCTGCTTTCTGTCCTGCGGCGACGCGAGCTGGCGCGGGTGGGCGCGCAGTTGTCGGATGAGTTGGGCTTGCGCTTCGCGGACGTGCGTGAGGGCCATAAGATCGCGGGCACCTATCGGCGGCCCGTCGATCTTGTCAGTGGCCGGTTCGCGCTGATCGAAACCCGCTCCAAGGAGTTCAGCCTTGTGCCGTGGCGGCCGGTGCTTGAGCGCAGCTTGGGGAAAGAGGTTTCGGGCATCATGCGCGGCGACGGTGTTTCCTGGACGATCGGACGCACACGCGGCATGTCGCGCTGAATGTTCAAGCGCGAACATGCGCTGCAACTCTCCGGTGCAGGGCTATCGAGAAATCTCCACTAGGAATCGCCGAATCGGTGTTGCGGCAAAGGCCGCGTTGCGCGCCGAATTTCGGCGCGTTTGCGGCGTTCGCGCGTTCGTGCGGACAAAAATGCGCCGAAGTTTTTTTCGTTTTCGATGTGCGTGCGTAGTCATGCGTAGTCATGGCGGCATGACGGGGATTGTCGCATCGTCCGTCTCGACTCATCCTTTTCCATGTCCGCGCATGAGCGCGTGTGCATGGAGAGAGATCGGGAATGACGCCCACCAAGTTTCTCGTCGGACAGATCGCCGTCGTATTCGCCATCGTCATCGCCGGCGTATGGGCGGCGACGCAGATGGCCGCCGCGAACCTCGGCTATCAGCCGCGGTTGGGGGCGCCCTGGTTCATGGCGCTCTCGCTGCCGGTCTATTACCCCTGGCGGCTGTTCGAGTGGTGGTATGCCTACGACGCCTACGCGCCGCAGGTTTTCGACCGCGCGGGCCTGCTGGCCGGGTCCAGCGGATTCCTGGGCTGCATCGTCGCCGTCATCGGCTCGCTGTGGCGGGCGCGTCAAGGCGTGCTGGCGACGACTTACGGTTCCTCGCGGTGGGCAACCCGCACGGACATTGAACGCGCCGGACTGTTCCGCGCCGCCGGTGTCTTTCTCGGACGCAGCGGCGCCACCTATCTCCGCCACGACGGCCCCGAACACGTCATGGCCTTTGCGCCCACGCGCTCCGGTAAAGGCGTCGGCTTGGTCGTGCCAACGCTCCTGTCGTGGACGGACTCCACCGTGGTCCACGATATTAAAGGGGAAAATTGGGAACTGACCGCCGGCTGGCGGTCCAGATTCTCCCATTGCATCCTGTTCAACCCGACCGATCCATGCTCTGCGCGGTACAATCCGTTGCTGGAAGTCCGCAAAGGCCCCCATGAGGTGCGCGATGTGCAGAACATCGCCGACATCCTTGTGGACCCGGAAGGCGCGCTTGAGCGGCGCACCCATTGGGAAAAGACCAGCCACGCCCTGTTGGTTGGCGTGATCCTGCATGTGCTGTACGCGGAAGAAGAAAAGACGCTGGCGCGCGTCGCCAAGCTCATGTCGGACCCGCAGCAGTCCTTCGCCCATACGCTCAAGCGGATGATGGAAACCAATCACCTCGGCACCCCGGAGACTCCCGAGGTGCATCCGGTGGTGGCCTCGGCCGCCCGCGAGGTGATGAACAAGTCCGAGAACGAGCGGTCGGGCGTCTTGTCCACGGCCATGTCCTTTCTCGGCCTCTACCGCGATCCCACCGTGGCCCGGACCACATCGGCTTGCGACTGGCGCATCGCCGACCTGGTGGACGCGCCGCAGCCGGTGTCCCTCTACCTCGTCATTCCGCCGTCGGATATTTCCCGCACAAAGCCGCTGGTGCGCCTGGTGCTCAACCAGATCGGCCGCCGTCTCACCGAAAGCCTTGAGGGCGATCCTGGCAAGACGCGCAAGCACCGGCTCCTGATGATGCTCGACGAGTTCCCGGAGCTGGGCCGTCTGGACTTCTTTGAAACCGCGCTTGCCTTCATGGCGGGCTACGGCATCCGCGCCTACCTCATCGCGCAGTCCTTGAATCAGATTTCCAAGGCGTATGGCGAGAACAACGCCATC
>JADZAK010000045.1 GCA_020852595.1 Rhodospirillaceae bacterium | reverse complement strand
TAGCCGGGCGATCCATCGTCCAGCCGGCACAGGCGTATGTTGAGGCATGGATCCCCCGGACGCTGCGCGCCGGAGGATGACAGCCATATTGCAATGTCATTGCCCCGTTTATCGGGGTGATCCACCGTCCGGACAGTGGAGAGTTACGCCTTCGGATCGAGGACATCCGCGACTTGGTTTTTCTTGCGCGGGGGAAGAAGCTCGTCACAGAGCAGAGTGAGGCGATCGCCCCGACCACCACGGCGGCGTCCATGACCGTTCCTCATGCGGAAGACGGTTCTTCAACGCGAAGGTTCGCGCAAAGGTTCCTGGCCGGTGGAGGCGTCGATCCAATCGAGGTACGCGGCCAGGCCATTGGCCATGTCGTACGTGACCGCGCAGGGCACATCGTGACTGTGCAGCTCGGCCACGCGGGCGATGGCTTTCTCGGCGAGCCCGGTGCGGGTCTTCAAGATGAGCAGGGCCTCTTGCGCCTCCTCGACCGTGCCTTGCCAGCGATAGATAGAATGCATCCCGTCCAGAATATTGGCGCAGGCGGCGAGACGTTCCTTCACCAGGGTACGCCCAATCTGTAGCGCATCGTCCTTCGATGCGGCGGTGACATACACCATACAATGGTTTTTTTGAGCTGAAGACATTTTTTGAGCTGAAGACATGCGCCCGCGACCTTCCGACTTGAAACAATCCGCTTCAGGAAATATTCACCACTGGTGCGCAGATTAAGCCCTAAACTTAAAGCGCGGCAGGACTTACGGACCTTAGCTTCGAATGTGGAACACTCTCATGGACGGCGGCGAGCGATCCCTCTCCCGGCTTTCCCCGGCGCAGCGCAAATGGCTGGAACGCGGCCTTTCGCAGCCCGGCGGCAAACTGCCCCTCTTCGATGAAGAAGGCCGCAAGATCAATCTTCAGGTCGTGAAGAAGTGCCTCGACGAAGGTTGGGCCGAGCCGTGGTTCAACAATCAGCTCAAGCTCGATTGGATGGTCTGCAAGCTCACGAAGACGGGCCGCGCGGCGCTGGACTCTTAGCGCCATTGGGCTCGGCCGGAATGACCTTAGGCGGTGATTTCGAGAGTCTCGCCCGGGCGCGTGTGGAAGGACGAGCCGGCGAAATAGCTGGTCGTGTACAGCGACGTCGCCGCCACGAAGGCGGGCGCCTGACTCTTGCGCAGGTTATTGGCGACGGCGCGCTCAAATAAATCGTTTGCTTCGTCGCCGCTGAGTTCAACGGGGCCGCTGCCCGGGAGGCGCGCCTCGCGGCGGATGCGGTCCTGGCCCTCGCCGTCCCATGCGGTGAGCGGTGTCTGCGTGGAGGAACGGCCGACGCCGGCGAACGTGGTTTCGCTGAGCGCGGCGCGGAACGAAAGCGGGCCGTTTTCCTTTTTGCCGGACTCACGGCGCTGATCGCCCGCGCCGTCGCGCTCGCCTGACGGCGCAATCACCGGCCGCGGTTGCGGCGGTGTTACGGCCGCCATGATCGGCGGCGGCGTAACGAGAATGTCGGCGGTGATCGCCATAGCCCCCTGCGAAGTCCCTTTACGATTTATAAAGGATTGGTCCCGGGGTCACAACGCCGGGGCGTCGCCAGGGGTTGCGGGTCAAACCGGCCGCCTCGCAAGCCCCCCCGGGCGACATAAGCGACATGCCGCTAAAAACGAAGCTTGTTCAAGAGTTTAGCCTGATTTTGGCCCTGGGCGACATGAAGGCGGCACTCTAGGAAAATAGGCCGATTTCAAGGCCTTAGGTTTTCGGCCGACCCATATATCCCAACATACACGGATCGCTAAAACCGCATTCATCGCGAGGCGCGGTCGGCCGGCTTGCGACCGCGCACGATTTCCTGATTCGCGATGTCGAAGATCGAACCGCATTATGATGCGCGTTTTGACCGGCGAACAGGCCCTACTGGCACAGGCGTATGCCGCGGAATGGATCCCCCGGACGCTGCGCGCCGGAGGATGACAGCGATCAGCACAGTTCCGCGCCGCACGAAATACAGGTTGTCGACGTTGTCGCGTTTACGCGTCCCCTAGTTCTTGTCACCGGCCGCCTTCCCGCTGACCAGAACCGGCTGCGCGCGGTAAAGGTCCGGGAACATCTTTTGCAGCGCCTGCACCTTCGGGATGTCGTTGTAGGCGATATAGGGCTGCGTGGGATGGCGGGTCATATAGTCCTGGTGATAAGGCTCCGCCGGATAGAACGGTTTGCCGCGTTCGATTTTCGTGGCGATCGCCGCTCTGTAGACACGCGCCTGATTCAATTGCTCGATATAGGCCTTCGCGGCCGCGGCTTGCCCATCATTGCCTGGAAAGATCACCGAGCGATATTGCGTGCCGCTGTCCGGCCCTTGCCGGTTAACCTGCGTCGGATCGTGCACCACGGAAAAATAGATCTGCAGCACGCGGGCCAGGGAAATCTGCTTGGGATCGTAGATCACCTTCACCGATTCCGCATGGCCGGTGGTCCCGCTGGTCACTGTTTCATACTGTGCGGTCTGCGACTCTCCGCCCGCATACCCCGACACGGCGCTCAAGACGCCCTTCGTGTGCTGGAAGACACCCTGCACACCCCAGAAACACCCTCCCGCGAGAACAATCGTTTCCGTCGCCGACGAAGAAGATGCGGCGGCGCCGGCCATTTCCGGAATGCGCGTGAACTCTTGTGCGAACCCGGGGCTCGACAGGCACATCGCCACCGCCATCGCCGGTAATAACGTCCGCAATTTCATCATGTGACTCTCCGTTCAGCCGAATGTGAAGGCAAAGGCGCGCGCCCCGGCATCCAGAAACTTGATCTCGAATGTATGTTCATCCGGCGCGCCTTTTTGGCGCACGAGCTGATAAAGACGCTCGTTCGAGACCACACCCATACCGCTCGCATCTATATCCTCGCCGCGGTCTTCGCCGGGAGGCTTGCCATCCAGCGTCACCTGGAAACGAACCGGTGTGCCGTCCGCCGACGGACCAAGCACCAAATGAAGGTCACGGGCCCGGAAACGGAAGACGACTCTGCCATTTGCGGCATTCAACGTCGCCTGATCTGATGCGATGGTCCAGTTGCCGGCCAAGCCCCATTCATTGAGCCGCGGCACACTCACTTCGTAGTTGCGCGCGGTATCCTTCACGGCGCCGCCGGGGGAGATGAAATTCACGCCGCGCCGGTACCCGAAGTAGGTTTCCGGCGATCCGATCTCGCTCCAATTTGAGGCGGCCTGCGCGCCGGTCGCCTTAACGGCCACGGTGTCATCGGCAATGTTGTCCGCGCCCGCTTCGGCGAGAAGCGTCTGGATCACTTTTTCGGACAAAGCATAACTGCCCTCGCCGAAATGATGATGGCGAATGACGCCGGCGGCGTCGATGAAGTAGTGCGCCGGCCAATAGGCGTTTCTGAATGCGCGCCAGATCGTGCGGTCGCTGTCGACGGCAACGGGATACGTAATTCCGAGATCGCCGATGGCCTTACGCACGTTGGAAGGATTTCTTTCAAACGCGAATTCAGGGGAATGAACCCCGATCACGACCAGGCCCTTGTCTTTATATTTTTCGGCCCAGGCGCGCACATAAGGAATGCTGCGCAGGCAGTTGATGCAGGAATAGGTCCAGAAATCAACGAGGACAACTTTGCCGCGCAGACGTTCCGCCGTGAGCGGCGGCGAGTTCTCCCATGTGACCGCGCCCGCCAAAGACGGCATTGGGCCTTCCGGAGCAAGATCTCCGGGCGTCTTGGGTTTTGCCGCCGCCGCAGCACCGCCGCCCGGTTGCACGCCCGCTGTATCCAACAGTTTTTGTTCAAACGCGGCGGTGCCGGCCGCCGACAGGCGCGTGAGCAGACCCGTATCGAGACCTAAAAAAATGGCCGCGACGGCCATCAATACGACGGCGCCCAGGGCACGGCGCACCCACTCGCCTGTGCCCAGCGACCGCTTCATGGCCGCGAACACACGTCCACCCAGCAGCAGCGCCGCCGCGAGCGCGGTGGCCGCGCCGAACGCATAGGCCAAAAGCAGCGCGGCGGTTCGCACGGTCGCGCCCTGGAGCGCCGCGCCCGTCAGAATGAGCCCGAGCACCGGCCCCGCGCACGGCGCCCATAGCAGTCCGGTCGCAACACCGAGCAGCGCGGACGAGACCGCGGCGCTTCGACCCCTCGCCTCCCGGGTGTCCGCCGCTGCCGAAAGCCGCCCGCCGAGCGCCACCAGCGGCCGCGTCAAACGTTCGGCGATCCACGGCAGCAGCAAGGTCAGGCCAAACAGCGCCATGAGCAGAAGCGCCGCATCGCGGGCGTATTCATTCGCGGCAACGACCCAGCCTCCGCCGACCGCCCCCAACGTGACGATGAGCGCGAATGTCACCGCCATGCCCATCAGCAGCGGCAGACCGCTGGTCACAAACGGCCGGTCGGCCCGCGCGAACACGAACGGCAGGACCGGCAGGATACAGGGGCTCACGATGGTGAGAACGCCGCCCAGATACGCGATGAGGAGCAGACCCTCAGAATCCGCCGCCTCTCAGCTTTCCTGAGGCCTGAAGGTCAGCGCGAAACCGTTCATGCAGTAGCGAAGGCCGGTCGGCTTCGGGCCGTCATTGAAGACGTGCCCAAGATGACCGCCGCATTGGGCGCAATGGACCGCGGTTCGCACCATGCCGAGCGAGCGATCCACGGTTGTCTCGACGGCCTCGGGTAATGGGCGCCAAAAACTCGGCCATCCCGTCCCGCTTTCAAACTTGGTCGTGGAGGAGAAATTATCGAGGCTGCAACCAGCGCAGGCGAATGTGCCCTTGCGATGCTCCTTGTTGAGCGGGCTGGAGCCCGGGCGCTCGGTCGCGGATTCCCGCAAAATAGCATACTGCTGCGGCGTCAGTTTTTTCCGCCACTCGGCCTCGGTGAGCGTGACTTTGAACGTCTTGGCCTCGGCCGCCGCGCGGGCGCCGAAAGAGACGAACATGCCGACGGAAGCGACGCCGCCAAAGAGCACCGATCTACGATCCATCCTATGACCTCCCATGTCGAATCGCCTTATTCTACATCACGATATATTCTGTGGAATATATCGATAGGATAAGCTGAAATAAGGCGAAATTCGAGTTTCCGCCGCATAAAACGGCGATGGGGGGCGAGCTATGAAACTTTTAATGTTCACCTGCGCGCGCGGATTCAGCGTCGATCAAGGCACGAACGCCGTAAGCCTGTTCAATGTCGTCGAGCGGATCGCCTCGCCCGGCTTTCCGTGCGGCCTTCCAGAGCTTCACATCATTGCGGTGGCGCGGTGCAAGCGCGCCGGGCCTCATCTCCCGCTCCGGCTTGACGCCTCCTTGAATAAAAACACCCTGTTCGAGGCCCCGTTCGAGATGCTGTTTTCAGAGGACGGCCGAGCCCGCGGCTTCGGGCGGATATCCGGCTTTCCGCTGCTTGAACCCGGCGATTTGTGTTTTGCGCTCTGGCGCGGGAATCAGAAAATCGCCGAATGGCAGATCGAATTGATGGAAAGCGCTCCCGACATCGAGGACCTTTCGGGC
>JADZAK010000044.1 GCA_020852595.1 Rhodospirillaceae bacterium | reverse complement strand
TCCCCACCCCCCCAAATCCGCTACAGTACCGCCCTCAAATTCACCGAGGAGGAGGGACCACATGCGACATCTGAATATGACCGCTGCGATCGCCATTGCCGCCGCCATGGGCATGGCCGCGCCTGCATGCGCGCAGAACCTTGTGTTTGAAGGCGGCCGCGTCATCGTCGGCGACGGCAGCGCGCCGATCGAGAACGCCACCGTCGTCGTCGAAGGCGGCAAGATCACGCAAGTCGGCCCCGCCGCCGGCGTGAAGGCTCCGGCGGGAGCAACCCGCGTCGACGCCAAGGGCAAGACCATCATGCCGACTCTCATCGACACGCATGTGCACCTCAGTCAGACCAAGGACGGCATCGACGCCGATATGAAGCGCCGCGCCTACTTCGGCATCAGCGCCGCCATGAGCATGGGCGTCGACAACACAGAGCCGCCGCACCAGTACCGCCTCGCGCAGCCCGCGGCCTCGCCGCGTTACTTCTACGCCGGCCGCGGCATCACCCGCCCGGAACCGGGCCGCGGCGGGGAAGCCTATTGGATCGATACGGCGGCCGAGGGTGTGAAGGCCGTGGACGAGCAGGCCACGCGCAACGTCGATCTCATCAAGATCTGGGTCGACGACCGCGACGAGAAGTACAAGAAGCTCACGCCTGAGCTCTACGGTCCGATCATCGAGGAAGCGCACAAGAAGAACCTGCGCGTCACCGCGCATATCTTCGACGTCGTCGACGCGAAGGGTCTGCTCAAGGCGGGCATCGACGCCTTCGCCCACCTGCCGCGCGACACCGACGTGGACGATGAGTTCATGACCCTTCTCAAGGCCAAGAAGGGCTTCGTGCAGAACCCGAACATGGGCGCGCGCGGCGCCGTGGCCGACGTGTCATGGCTGAAAGCCGCGCTTCCGGCCGCCGAATACGCCAAGGTCGAGGAAGGTAACAAGGCCAACCCGCAGACCGCCGCCGGCCACGCCATCCAGGCGCGTAACTTGAAGAAGATCTCGGACGCGGGCACGACCATCGTCATGGGCACCGACGGCAACACGCCTTACGCCCCGCACTTTGAAATGGAAGACATGGCGCTGGCCGGCATGTCCAATATGAAGGTGCTGGTCGCGGCCACCGGCGATGCCGCCAAGTTCCTGCGCATCCCGGACGCGGGCACGATCGCCGTTGGTAAAACCGCGGACATCCTCGTGCTCGACGCCAATCCGGTCGACGACATCAAGAACACCCGCAAGATCAACGCCGTCTATCTCAAAGGCGTCGCGGTGGACCGCAAGGCTTATCCGTAAGCCTTGAAGGTCTCGCCAGAACTGAAACGCCGCGCGGGGGAAACCCGCGCGGCGTTTTTATTGGGGCGCCTCGGCGGTGAGGCGCCGCCAGCCGAGATATCCCGTGAACCCAATCGCGGCAATCCAGATCAGGATGAAGATCGCGGCCATGACGCGGTTTACGGGCCGCTCGGCCATCGCGGCCGCTTTGGCGCGCAGTTCGGCGAGCAGCGCCGGCGGCACCAACGCGACCACCGCGAGGATTCCCAAGGGCACGATGACGAGATCGTCGAGATATCCCAGCACGGGGATGAAGTCGGGGATCAGGTCGATGGGCGACAGCGCATAAGCCGCGACGCCGGCTGCCAGCGCTTTCACGACCCAAGGTGTGCGCGGATCGCGCGCGACCAGCCACAAGGTGATGGCGTCCCGCTTGATCGTCTTGGCCCAGGTTTTCATGGTCATGCGCGAACCCTAATGCGGCGCTGTGTCCACCGGCTTCGAGTCATGCAAGGCGAGCGCAAGCATACCGCCGGTGAACGCCAACGAGGCCTCGGAAAACCCAAGCGCGCCGCGGATGGTCGGCAGGGCGACGTTCACCACCGTACTGTCGAGCACGATCATGAGATCGCCCGGACACAGCACGATAAAAGCGAGCCAGCGGCGGTCCATGGAAAAGCTGCTCATGCGGTTGCAAGATGGGCGCGACGCGAGTCGAGGCATCAACGAGAGGTCTCGATTTCTAGCGGGGACCCGGCCGGGTGTCTGCACAAGCTTTTGTTGATTTCAATCAACGCCCCGCCTGGACCTTCGGCGGATGCTTCACCGGCAAGTTGGCACTCGTTAAGGGAAACAGCGTCATGACCAAGAATATCGGGACCGTTGATCGCATCCTTAGAATTGTGGTGGGGCTCGTTTTAATTGCTTATGCAATTCCCATCGGCTTTCCCGCCACTGGATGGAATTGGACGGGCTGGATCGGTCTCGTCCCCCTGTTGACGGCGATCGTGCGCATCTGCCCGCTTTACAGTCTCCTCGGCCTCACGACCTGCCCCCGGGTGAAAGCCGGCCCTCTTTAACGGGACCGTCGTTAGGCTCGCGCTTTCGGGCGGCTTGACAGTCCTCAATATATTCATATATATGAATGTATGAATATAAAAATGATGAAAAAGAAGGCCGAGGACGTCAGCGCGCTGCTGAAAAGCCTTTCCCATTCCAAGCGGCTGTTGATCCTGTGCCAGCTCGTGGAACAGGAGCGCGCGGTCGGCGACCTGGTGGCTTTGCTCGGCGCGCGGGAGGCGGCGGTCTCGCAGCAATTGAGCCTGCTGCGCAAGGATGGACTGGTGAAGACGCGCCGCGAGGGGCGCACGATCTTTTACAGCCTCGCGCGCGACGATCTGAAATCGCTGATCGGCTTTTTGTACGAAACCTACTGCCGGCGGGTTTAGGAGACGCGCGATGGACCACTTTACACCGTTCTCGTCGCTGTTCGGCGGCATGTTGATCGGCCTGTCGGCCGTGGCCCTTCTTCTTCTGAACGGGCGCATCGCCGGAATCAGCGGCATCGCGTCGGGACTGCTGTCGTTCTCGGATCGGGCGCCGGACCGCGGCTGGCGCCTCGCTTTTGTCGCGGGGCTGATCGCCGCGCCTTTGGGGCTGGTGCTCCTGGGTGGAGAGCGTCCCGCGATGTCGTTTGTCGCTCCGCTGCCGCTCATTTTCGTGGCCGGCGCGCTTGTCGGCTTCGGCACGGTGCTCGGCAACGGCTGCACAAGCGGTCACGGCATTTGCGGGATCGCGCGGCTGTCGCCGCGGTCCATCGTCGCCACCGCCGTGTTCATGGCGGCCGGCATCGCGGCCGCGTTCGTCGGCCAGCATGTAATCGTGGGAGGCTGATCATGCCGCGCATTCTAGGAGGGCTCATCGCCGGTCTCCTCTTCGGCGCCGGCTTGTCGATGTCCGGGATGATGAACCCGGCAAAAGTGATCGGGTTTCTCGACATCACGGGACATTGGGACCCGAGCCTTGCCTTCGTGATGCTCGGCGGGCTCATTGTCACCGCGCTCGGCTATAAGTTTGTATTGCGGCGCGATCGGCCCTTGTTCGAACCCGGCTTTGCCCTACCCGCGCGCCGCGACATCGACCCCTCGCTCCTTCTCGGCGCCGGCCTGTTCGGTCTCGGCTGGGGATTGGCGGGTTACTGCCCGGGGCCGGCGTTGGCCGGCATCGGTTTCGGCAACATCGAAACGCTGACCTTCGTCGCCGCCATGCTGGCCGGAATGATCGCCGCGCGCCGGAGTTCCGGTTTTCTGTCCCGGCTCACCGCTTAAGTCGTAAAACACCGCCTCGTAAGACACCGCTTCGGAGGACCACGCAATCATGACGACGGACATGCGCATTCAATCGTTCTTCGACAAGGCCACGTTCACGGTCACCTATGTCGTCTCCGATCCGGCGGCGAAGGTCTGCGCCGTCATCGATCCCGTTCTCGACTTCGATGCCGCCGCCGGCCGTACGTCGCACGCCTCGGCCGACGCCGTGATCGCTTACGTGCGCGGCGAAGGCCTGCGAGTCGACTGGATCCTCGAAACCCACGCCCACGCCGATCACCTGTCGGCGGGCGCTTATCTCAAATCCGTGCTGGGCGGCAAGCTCGCCATCGGCGCGCACATCGCCGACGTGCAGAAGGTTTTTGCCGGGGTCTTCAATCTGGAGGAGGGTTTCGCCGCCGACGGCCGCCAGTTCGACGTTCTGTTCAAGGACGGCGAGGTGTTCGGCATCGGGGCCCTGAAGGCGCGCGTGATGCATACGCCCGGTCATACCCCGGCGTGCGTGACGTACCTCATCGAAGACGCCGCTTTTGTCGGCGATACGCTCTTCATGCCCGACTATGGCAGCGCGCGGGCCGACTTTCCCGGCGGCGACGCGCGTACGCTTTACCGCTCGATACGCCGGATCCTGGCGCTCCCGGAAAAGACCCGCATTTTCACCTGCCACGACTACAAGGCGCCGGGCCGCGCCGAATTCGCCTGGGAGTCGACCGTCGAACAGCAGCGGCGGAACAATATTCACGTCCGCGACGAGGTCGGCGAAGACGCTTTCGTTGCGATGCGGACCGCGCGCGACAAGACGTTGAGCATGCCGCACCTCATCCTGCCGTCCATTCAGGTCAACATCCGCGCCGGCGCCTTGCCGCCGGCGGAAGACAACGGCGTGTCCTATCTCAAACTTCCCGTCAACGCGCTCTAACCCGCGGCCGCCCTTGAAAGTGATCTCTCATGCTGCCTGACATGCTCGCGGTCGTTTCCGGCGGTCTCGTCGGATTGGTGCTCGGGTTGCTCGGCGGGGGCGGCTCGATCCTGGCGGTGCCGCTGTTGCTCTATCTTGTCGGCATCGAGGACACGCATGTCGCCATCGGCACCAGCGCGGTCGCGGTCGCGGCAAGCGCGCTGATCAATCTCGGCCTTCACGCCCGCAAGGGCACGATCAAATGGCCCTGCGCCGTCGTCTTCGCGGTCAGCGGCAGTCTCGGCGCGCTCGCGGGCGCCGCTATCGGCAAGGCCGTCGACGGCCGCAAGCTGCTGCTGGCGTTCGCCCTGGCCATGGTCGGTGTCGGCGTCTCCATGCTGCGCCGGAAATCCGATGCGGGCGACACCGACGTCCGCTTTTCGCGGCGCATCGCGGCGCGCCTCGTGCCCACCGGCTTTGCGACCGGCATGGCGTCCGGCTTTTTCGGCATCGGGGGCGGCTTCCTGATCGTTCCGGGGCTGATCAGCGCGGCCAACATGACCATGTTGCACGCGGTCGGCTCGTCGCTCGTGGCGGTCACCGCGTTCGGCGCCACCACGGCCGCCAGCTACGCCTTTTCCGGTTTGGTCCTTTGGGATGTGGCCGGCCTTTTCATCGTCGGCGGACTGGCGGGAGGGCTCGCCGGGCAGGGCCTGGGGTCGGTCCTGGCCGCGCGCAAGGGCGCGCTCACCCGCGTCTTCGCCGTGTTCATCTTTATCACGGCTGCGTATATCGCCTGGAAGGCTCTCGCTTAGCGGCTGAGCCGATCCCGGCCATCTTCCGGTTGGGCTGAACGAGGTCTGCTCTCGCCCACCCATTACGCCCTCCGTCTTCAACCAAGGCTATCAGGCGCGAGGGTGATACCTCCTTGTGCGGCGCCCGCGCGCCTCAATTAAGTATACTGTCCCCGAAACTAGTTACGGGGACAGTATACTTAATTGAGGAATCCGCTCTCGCGTCAAGCGCGGAAAGAAATGGGGTCAGACACCATTAAGCATGAAGGAGTCTGACCCCATCACTCCTACCCAAACCGCTTCTGCGCCTCGCGTGTGAGCCCGAGCGCCACCGACAGAAAATCCGATCCCTCCGTCGCCCGCGCGTCCGGCGCCGCGCGCATGATCGCTTGGCGCACCGCGGGCACCCGCCCCGAACCGCCGGTGAAGAAAATCGTATTGATGGCCGGCGGCGCGAGGCCCGCATCCTTGATGCATTGCGCGGCGAGCTTGTTCAGACGCGCGGTCTTTTCCGAAATGGCGCGATCGAAGCCTGCGCGGGTCGCGACCGCTTCCAGCGCGCTCTCGATGAAATCAAGCGGCAGCGCGGCGCTCTCGGTATCGCTGAGCGCGATCTTGGCGTCTTCGACCGCGAAGGCGATGCGGTGGCCGAGGCGCGCGCGCACGATCTTCAACAGGCGCTCGACCTTCTCCGGTTCGCGCGCGCCCCGAATCAGCTCCAGCAGCAGCCGCTCGTTTTTGAACGTATAGGCGAAGTTGATCGTCGGCCAATTGGCCAGCTCGATGTACAGGCTGTTCGGCATCGGCAGGTTCTTCTCGATCAACCGGGTGCCGAGGCCGAGCGCCGGCATCACGGCCTCCAGGCTGAGAAGCGCGTCGAAATCCGTGCCGCCGATGCGCGCGCCGTCGTTCGCCAAGATATCGGACGTCCGATCCACGCGCCGGCTTTGCTGCGGTCCCACGCGGATGATCGTGAAGTCCGAGGTGCCGCCGCCGATATCGGCGATCAGCACGGTTTCCTCGCGGCGCGCCGTCTCCTCATAGTGGTAGGCCGCCGCGATCGGTTCATAGACGAAGGCCACGTCCCGGAAGCCGACCTTGTGCGCGATATCCGCGAGCACCTTTTGCGCCCGCGCGTCGGCCGCATCGTCGTCGTCGACAAAACGCACCGGCCGGCCATGGACGACGGAGGTCAGGTCCTCGCCCGCGAAAACCTCGGCCTTCTCCTTGAGATGGCGCACAAACGTCTCCACCACCTCGCGCAGCGGCACCATCTTGCTCCCGAGTTGCGTCTTCTCATCGATCAGAGACGATGAAAGGATGGATTTCAGCGCCCGCATCAGCCGGCCATCGTGCTGGGCGATATAAGAGGCGATGGCCTCCTGGCCAAACTGCACGCGGTTCTTGTTTTCGTAGTCGAAGAACACCGCGCTCGGGATGAGGGCCGCGTCGCCTTCGACGGGCGCCAGGGCCGGGGCATTATTGCGAATCACGCCAATGGCGGAATTGGAGGTGCCGAAATCCAGGCCGCAGGCGCTCATCGATAATCCCCAGGTACGCATTCAAAGGGGACGTCATCTATTACGGGGAAGCGCGGCTTGCCAGTCTATTTCGCGCTTCGCGGAACAGGATGTACAGAGTCGCGGCCACAATGATAGCCGCGCCCACGACCGTCCAGACCGTCGGGACCTCTTGGAACAGAAAATACCCGAGCACCGCGCTGAAGATCAGGCGGGCGTAGTCGACCGGATTCACCACCGTCGCCTCGGCGAGGCGGAAGGCCTTGATGAGGCAAAATTGCACCGTGGTGAGAACGAGCCCAATAAAAGCCAGATAGAGCCACTGCATCCCTTCCGGCGTTTTCCAGAACATCAAAGCGGGCGGCGCCGAAAGGACGAGCAAACCCGCGGTGAACCAGGCGAGGATGGTGAGCGCGCCGTCCTCCGCGCTCCGGTGCCGGATCACCCCATACGCAACCGCCTGCGAAGCCGCCGCGCCCAGCCCCGCCAAGGCGGCAAGGTTGAGCGCCAGCCCGCTCGGCCCCAGCATGATGACCACGCCGAGAAATCCGGCCAGGGTCGCGAGGCCGCGGCGCCAGCGCACCACCTCTCCCATGACAAAGGCCGCGAGCAGGATCATGAACAGCGGCTGGGTGAACGAAAGCGCGGTCGCGGTCGCGAGCGGCAGATGCGAAAAGGCGTAGAAGCCAAGCGTCAGGTTGCCGAAGCTCCCGCACACACGCAGCATGTGCAGGCCCGGCCGGCTGGTGCGGAAAATCTCGAACCCGCGCACCAGGAAGACGGGAAGCAGGCCGAGCACGCCGAAGACCGCCCGCGAAAAGGTGATCACCACCGGCGGCAGATCGCCGTTCAGTTCCTTCACCATGGCGTTGACGGCGGCGTAGCCGACCGATGCCGCCAGCATCCAGGCCGCGCCACGCAGATTGTCGGCTCTTGTTGGGTTCACGGGTGAGGGATCGCCGGTCGGATCATGGGATCGTCATATCCATAGGCCAGACAAATGTCTTTTTGAACCCGGTTTCCTGGAACTTAAGGAGCGGGAACTTAAGGAGCGGGAATTTAAGGGCCTGGCTTTTGAAGACACGAAATTGCCCACCCATGCCTGCCGCGCACCCCTGGCCCGCCCCAACGAATGCTAACGCACGCGCGCCAAACCCGGTAATAAAGGCGTCCCCAAAATCTGTCCGGCGGCTTTTCCGTGCACTCCCGTTCGCTTCCCGTCTCGCACATGCTTCTGATGCTCGCGGTGGTCGCCGTGTGGGGCACGAACTTCGTCGTCATCAAGACGACCCTCAACCACCTGCCGCCGCTCCTGTTCGCCTGCCTGCGCTTCGTGTTCGTCTTTTTCCCGGCCGCGCTGTTCATCAAGCGCCCGAACGTGCCCTGGAAGCAGCTCGCGGCCTACAGCCTCCTCATCAGCGTCGGCCAGTTCGGCCTGCTCTATATCGCCGTGCAAAGCCACATCTCGCCGGGCCTCGCGTCGCTGGTCGTGCAGATGCAGGTATTCTTCACCATCGGCCTCGCGATCCGGTTCAGCGGCGAGCGGGTGCAATCCTACCAGTGGCTCGCGCTGCTGGTGGCGGTCGCGGGTGTGCTCGTCATCGCCGTGTTCACCGACGGCAGCGCCACCATGCTCGGGCTCGTCCTTGTTCTGGGGGCCGGTCTCGCCTGGGCCGGCGGCAACACCGTCGCGCGCTACGCCGGCAAGGTCGACATGCTGTCCTACGTCGTGTGGGCCAGCGCTTTCGCCGTGCCGCCGCTCGTCGTGCTGTCGATCCTCTACGACGGCTTGCCCGCCATCGAGCAGGGTCTGGCTTCGGCCGATCTCCTCACCTGGCTCGGCGTGCTCT
>JADZAK010000043.1 GCA_020852595.1 Rhodospirillaceae bacterium | reverse complement strand
GCTTCAAGATCAGCGGCTGTCGCTGGCGTTCTTTGGGCCGGTTGACCCATTTTCTCTAGCAGCTGCTCGAGCAAGTCGACTTGCGCGTCGTTCGCATCCAGATTGAGCTGCGCGATTTGCAGCTCGCGGTTTGCAAGGTTACTCGTGTTACTCAGAATCGTCGCGATTTGCGATTGGACCCGTGCCGCTTCTTCACTCGAAGCATTGTAGGCGACGTTCGCTTCTGCGGCCGCCATCGCAAGATCCGCGATTTCTTCCGCGGCTTCCTCGTCTCCGTTCTGGGCTTTTGCATAAGCAGCATTGAGCTGAGTCATGAGGTCCGATAGCCGCTGCTCGTTGGACGTCGGAGAGATACGCGGGTCCCGAGCAAACCGGGCCTGCGCTGATTTGATGTTCGCCAATAGTCCGCGGTACTTGCTGGCATTTTCCTCAATGATACGGCGTTCTTCGGCCAACGCCTTAAGACGGGAGGAAATGGTGGCGCGCGCTTGCTCCATAACGCGGTCCATTGCAGTTTGGACGCGAGCAGCATGTTCCGCCGCCGTCTTTTCAGCAGCAACCAATGCCTCCGCTGCATACTTTTCGGTAATCTTTGTGCGCTGCTGCCCGTACCAAACGTCGATCTGCTCGAGCTCCGCATTGTGCCCCTCAGCGAGTTCCTGCATCTCTTCGTAGTGTGCATCAAGCTGATCGAGTTCCCACTGCTCTGGATCAGCCGCCTGCGCTATGTCGCTACGCACCGTTTTCATCATGTCATTGAACGGAGCGTCATAGCGTTCGTTAATCTGGTCGCGCTGAATACCTTCAAGTTGCCGAATTGATTGAAGCTGTTCGGTCGTGGCGCCCAGTTCTTCGGCTTCCGTACGCAATCTCGTGAATTGTGCCGTCAACTTATCAAGTTCGAACTTTCGAGGATCCAGAGCTTGGGCGAGTTGATCCTGGATCGGTTCCATGAACTTAGCTAAAGCGCTGGGATCTCGGCCCTGCCCGATATCAGGAGGCGTGGCCGTATTCAAAGCCTGGATAAACGCTTGGATATTCGTCGGATCGAAACTGTCGATGATTCCTTGAAGTTCTTCGGGGACATCGGTCAAACTGTCGAGGAGCCCCTGCGTAAGGAATGCGAACGCTTGATCCTGAGTCTGGAAGTTTTGGACGCCAGACGCACCAAGGGAGGCTTGGAACGGCGCCAAGCTGTTGCCGCTTCCAACTTGGATTAGTCCGTCCGCGGCGCCTGGTCGAAGTCCTGCAGCAGCCAAAGCTTGATAGAATGCGCCTACTTGCGTATGGATCACGCGGGCCATTGCCTCATTGTTCGGATCCCGCTTATTCGGGCCGAGATTTCCCCAATGCTCTGCGCCAGAAGTCAAATCGAAGGTGAGTCCTTCGGTGCGATCACTCGGACGGGGACCAAACAGGCCACCCACGGTCGAGCCGATAAATGACCCAACGGCAGTGCCAAGGAACGGCACCGGAATAAAGCTACCGGCGATGCTGCCGATGGTGCCGCCTATCTGCGAACCGGGACCCTGACGAGGCGTGAACAACAAGTTCGACAGCGCCGAGCCGGCCATGCTCCCGGCGATCCCCCAGCCCGAAGTTAGGTTATTGAACGCTTGGCCGGTGGTCGTTAGTTGCGTCGGGTGCAGTTGCACGCCGGTATTCGCCATTATCGTGGCAGCCTGACTATTGGTCAGATTGCCATACTGCGAGAGCCCCAAAAAGGCGCCCCATTGACTCTGCGCAAAGTTCGGCAGCACTGATGTCGCCATGGTCGGACTATTGAAGAGACCTGACCATCCGCCAGTTGGCGTGAAACCAGTGCCATTTAACAAGCCCAGCAAGCCGCCGGATGTACCACCACCGACGCCACCAAGGAGAGCAGAGAATAAGCCACTACCTGATTGCGCTAATGCGCCGCCGATCTGCTCGAGGAGCCCATTGGCGACTTTCCGACCAATACCCAGCACGCTATTCCCAAATCCATCAAAGGCATCAAGATTTCCTTTGAGAAGCGATTTCCAATTGCCTTCCCACACTCCGAAGATTTCATTCCCAGCATCCTCCCAAACCTTTTGCATCTTCTGTGCCGCCTCTTCAGCGGCTTTCGCAGCACGCGCATCTGCGTCAGCTTTCTCATTCGTGAGAGACGTAATATAAGATATTGTTTCGGCGAGCTTTAAGTTGGTGTCATAAACCTTAAGTCCTGCGTCCACCCTTTTAGCGGCGTCCGTAAGACTGGCGTCCAAGTGCTTTTCCAACGCCTGTGTCGCGCCGCTGAATGCCTCTTGCTGAACATTTGATAACGATGCAATCGCTTGAGTGTAGGACAAAGCATTTTGCTGCTGGGCCGAGAGCTGCACACCTTGCTTTTGGAACGCAGTTGTGACGATGTCCATTGAGGTCGATAAGTCGACATTAATGTTCTTTAAGTTAGCCGCCGGAATGACAATTCCCGCCAAGGCCATTTCCGTCTGCCCAAGCAGCCCATTGTAGTATTCCATCAACTCCAGGGCGCGAGGTGTCGGCAAGAAGGATTCACCATGCGGATCCTGTCCTTCCATTGCCGCTTTGGTAGCTGCAAACTTCAGAAGGCGTCGTTGTTCCTCTAGCTCCTGTTTCAAGCTGTCGGTTTGATCCCGCAGATTTGGGCCGGAGCTGTTTATTGCCTCGTTGTATTTAGCAACTGAGTTACGCACCTCTTCAGGGGTCGGAATATTTTTGTAGTCATTGATCATAGCGGAATAGACGCGACCTAGTGCCCAGCCACCAAACGCTCTTACCGTGCCGATTTTTTTTGCAAGCCGGCCTAACGCAACACCTTCAGCAATAGCGTCATCATAGATGGACAAGAGATCGAAGATGCTGTCTTCAATTTCTTGTGACCCTTTCGACGAAATTTTAGTCGACGGTGATTTAGCAGCCATTTGCGACTCACATTCTGGGACAGAACTAAAAAATTTGGTTTAGCTAGCCAATACTCCCCCTCACGTCCGGCACGCTCTCGGCCAGGTCCATGAGTTCGTCGTACATCTGGGCTTTGCGGCCGGGGTGGCCCATGCCGTGGCTTTCCATGTATCCGTCGACGGCTGTCATGAGTTCACGCAGCGTCATCGACCAGAACACATCGGGCGAAAAGCGGAGCCACCCCAGGCCGAGTTCCATGTAGCGGTAGAGCGGGACGCGCTCTACGCCGCGGTCGTGGTCTCCGCGTCGTCTTTTTTTTCGGGCTGATCGGGCTCGCCGGTGCGGAACACTTCCGTCACCAGCGCGATCATCGGGGCATACCACTTGGTAGGCCCGGCCTGGAACACGGCCTCGCGGAAGGCCTCTTCCTTGTCGACGTTCGCCGGCGGCTTCACCGCATGGCGCGCCGCCACATGCACGAAGCCGACAAGCTCCGTGTAGCTCAGGCTCAGCGTGCGCACTTTCGCGCTGAGATGCAGCACCGGCAGTTTCAGCGTGTTCTCGAGATCGACAACGAAGGCAAACGTGGGACGTGTCGTGAAAGCGATATCGCCGACCTTGAACTCGACTTCGCCGCGCATGGGATTGGTCATTTTGGAAACCCCTTGAGGTTGATGGAAAGAAAGAACGGCCCCTTGGAAAAAGGTGCGGCCCGCGGGAGGGAACTCACCGCGGGCCGCGAAGCCCGGCTACAGCCGGGCTCAGCCTGGCGAGGGGTTAGGCGCCAGGCGTGAACGTGAAGGCGCCGTCGGACTGGAGCGTGGAGGAGAAGGTCTCCGCGCCGTCGTGCGCGCCGCTGCGCTGCAGGCTGGCGATGACCACCGCGCCCTGATAGACGTCGCCGTTACCGGCTTCGAGTTGAACGCTCACCGGCACGCGATCGAATGCGTCCTGAAGCAGGCCTTCGAACGAAGCACTGTTCTTCACGATGCCGTCGAGCGAGACCTCGATGGACTGGATGCCGCCGTCGGCGAGCATCTTCTGCCAGCCCGACGCATTGTCGCTGACGTCGACCGGATTGTTGTTGATGGTCATGTTCGTGGTACGCACGCCGCCGACCGTGACAAAGCTTTCCACGGTGCCGCCGTCGCCGCGCTTCAATACGAACGCGCGGCCCTTAAAACCTTCAGCCATAGTTGATGTCCTTTTTCAGAAGTGCGCGGTGAAGCGCGGTTTTTTTTAAAGAGCGTCCGCCAGGTCGATCCTGGGGAACGCCTCAAGCGCCGAATGAGGCGTGGCGTTGAGAACGGAGACGTCGATTTCAGCGAGATCGGCGGCAATCTTTCGGAAGGCGCGCGCGAAGTGTGTCGCGTACTTCCAGGGCTGGCCCACGTCGCGGCCGTCCCAGTGGGTGCGCGCGCCGCGGCAGACGCGCATGTCGTAGCCAAGGAGCACGATGCGGTCGGCCCCAAGGTGATAGGCAAGATTGACGGCGCCGTGACCGCAGGTGAGACCGTTGGCCAGCGCGTGCGTGTCACGGCAAAGTCCGTTTCGCGGCAGGGACTGCAAATAACGCACCCACGGATAGTCTGCGGTTTCGTCGATGGTCGCGACTTCTCCTCCCGCTTCATGAAGCTTGCGGCAGGCGGCTTCGCGTGTGCGAATGTGTTTCCCGTCGTAAAACAGCGCGTGAACGCGCCGGCCCCACAGCGGCTCCGCCCAGAACGCCGCCGAGTTGCACGTCACCACAGGCTTGCCGCGCAGAAGCTTCGGGTCCAGCGCCGCGAGCGACGGGCCTGACCCCACGCAATAGACGGTGGCTCCCTCGTAGAAACGAGGAACGCTCCAACTGTTCATGATGAGGTCTAAGCCGACAGCAGGCAGCGGAATTTGCTGGTGCCGTGTAAAGCGCTTTTTTCTTCATCGAAGACGCTTTCCGAGGAAACAAACAAAAGCGCCGCGACGGAATATCCGCTTACGGACACCGCCTGATCGTGCAATGCGCCGTAGATCTGCTGTTGCAGCGTCTTCATCTCTTCGCGATCCGTATCCTGGGACCAAACGTGCAGTGTGACCGTCACATCCTCGCCGTAGGCTTCGCTGGTCGACCAGTCCTTGGAGGCGTCGTCCCCCACCAGAACGAAGGGATAGGCCGGTGTGTCCGGCACGACGTCATAGACCGATACCGGGGTTACCGCGGCGGTCACGGCCGCCGACACGGCCTCCTGCAAGGGCCAGGCTGCTCCACTCATGCGTCACCTTCGGAAAAGAAAAAGCCGCCAGCGCGAGACGGCGTGGCGGCGGAAAATAAAAAGCCCCGTCGGAGGACGGGGCGCGGAAGTGGTACGGTATATTTAGGCTTATAGCCGATTGGCGATTTTCCGTCAACAAAAATATTACGCGAACCGCATTATTTTGCGATGACGTCCACGTACCCGCCGACGCGCGCCGGGTCGGCGTTGCAGGCCGGATCGGCGTGCAGACCGATCGTCGCCGCAAAGAAGGGCAACAACCCCGCGCCGTGAACGGTCAGCGCGAACCCTGGGCGCAACAGACCGTTCGCGAAATGATTCGGCATTTCCGCGATGAACTTGTCGAAGTCCATCTGCTGGCGGGCCATGTGGCTGTTGGTGTCGAAGACATACTTCCTGCCGCGAAAGCGCAAAGACAATGCGCCCGAATCGGCATCCGCCGCTTCGGTCTTGGCGTAAGCGTGAAGACGCCCCTCTGCGCGCGAACTGTCGAGGCCGAACAAATGGAACCGGTCGGCGCCCATCGCATGACCAAGCTGCATGGCCCGAAGTCCAACCGTCGTGCCCCCGGGAACCACGAACCACGGCCGGCGCGGCCAGGCGGCGCGCAAATATGCGTTGGGCTCAGGCCCTTCGTCGAAATCCTGGCCGGCATGCCATAGAAAAACCGGATAATCCTTCAGCGCCTCGAAGGTGTCGTCATGACACTGCGACGCCAGGAAATAACGCACATCCTTGCGCGGGCGCTTTACGTAACGCGCCACCCAGTCCTTGGGGTCGAGCAGGACATGGCCCCAGGGCACGATGCCCCGTTCGAGCAGCCAGTCATGAGACTTGTTGACGCTGACGAGCCGCGCGCCCCGCCGCTTGAGCGCGCGAATTTCTTCGACGTCCCGCGCGATGGACGGGCCTCCACCGATAATCGCCCACGTTTGCGCGGGGTTGGGGCAGTCCTGAAACGTGGGCAAGTTGCGCGCCATCGCCCTGCCCGCGCGTGCCCGCACCTCGGCGCGGCCAATGCGCCCGCCGCCGCTTTGCAAAAAGCGCGTGCGGATGCCTTTGCCACTCGCGTCATCGAGAGAGGCAAGAGTCGCCATCGAAATCCGGAAATAAAAAAGCCCCGTCGGAGGACGGGGCGCGAAACAGGTACGGTATATTTATGAGTATGCACGCGCGGGGTATTTTCGTCAAGAAAATTCGTCGCCGAAAATTCGTCGCACGGAAAATTCGTCGCACGGTGGGAGAAGAGAGAACGGCCGGCCCTTTAAAAGATGCCGGCCGTCCCTTGAGGACCCATGTCTTGTTTAATCTTTGCGCGGATTGTTCGGCGCCGGGTCGTTGCGGTTGCGCGTGGTCACGCGCGGATAATCATTGTCCGGGCCGGCGCGCAACGCCACGCGGCCGTCGGTGAAACCTTGCGCGGCCTGGGCCGCGGCTGGAAGCGCCAGCGCCAAAGCGGCGAGCGGTAGCGCGAAACGCGCACGGGCGAGAATATTTTTCATGAAGGCCTCCGAGCGATGAGCGAACGATACAGAGTTCATTCAACGCGGCAGGCGTGGCGCGAGCGCGGCAGCATTTGGGAAAATGCTGCCGCATTGGATTAACCTTCGCGCAGGGCGTGTGACGAGAACCTGCCGTGCGCCTAAGCGGCCGCGCGCCGCGCTACGGACTTGTTGTAGTCGATCAAGCGGCACAGGGCGGTGCGCAGCTTGTCGAGAGTGCGCGGATTCGTGCGGCGGTAGATCACCGCATTCACCAGCGCGTCATAGACCGCGCGTTCTTTCAAAAAGCTCGCCACGCGTTTCAAACGCGCTTCCGCGTCGGCTGTCGTCGCCTCATCCCAGCCCGCGCCCTCGCCGCTCGGCACGAACTGCGCCATGAGGCTTTGCGCGAAGGGCGGCTTGAAAACGCGCCCCCATAGGAAGCCGAACTCCATGCCGGCCACATACATCCGGCGGGACTGTTCGTGGTCATCCGAGAGATAGCCGCGCACGTACAGGATCCCGAGCGGATGCTCGGCGTAGGCGGGATTCGCGCCGCCGGTCAGGAAGGCGCGTTTGGCGACCAGTTCCGGGGTCACGCGGTCGATATCGGGTCTATTGAACTTCGGGCGTCCGCGCTTTGCCATGGAAGGGCTCCTTTGTTTGTTATGTGAGACTGTGGGGAGCGAGAAAGATTCGCGGGGAGCGGTCAGGACGGAGAGGGGAGGACCGGCTCCCCGCGCGGCGCGCCGACAGGGGGCGGCGCGCCAAACTCGGGTCTCGAAGGGCGAATCGAACCGTCATAGGGACATTATGTTCCTATTATGGAAACGTTGTCAACGATCCGCTTGCGTCCTTGAAAAGATTAGGCAAAATAGGCCCCATGAATGCTGCACCGCCGAAGCCCCGCCTCGGAAACCGGATCAAGGAATTCCGACTCGCGCGCCACTGGTCGCTCGAGAAGCTGGGCGAGCGCGCCGACACCACGCGGCAGCAGATCTACAAGCTTGAAAACGGTGAATTAAGACTGTCGCAGGGATGGATGGAGCGCCTCGCCGAGGCGTTTGGCGACGGGATGCGGCCGGCCGATCTCCTCCCCGACTATGAATTGAAAAGGCCCGCCTCCACAACCTCCCAAGATTTAGTTGCGTCTTCAAACCAAAACGCATTAACATTCGAGGATAGGGATTACCGGTCCGGTCCTAGGGATCTTCCGATCCTAGGCTACGTGAAGGCCGGGCAGGTGGGGCTGTTCATTGACCAAGGCGAGCGCCAGGGGGTTACGGTGCGGCCAGAAGCCCTGCGAGACGTGCGGACCGCATATGCCGTCCGCGTTCACGATGTAAGCATGTCGCCGGCCTTCGAGCCCGGTTACGTGCTGCATGTCGACCCAACCCGGCCCGTGCGGCCCGGGGACAATGTGGTCATTCAAACCGTCGACGGCCAGGCGTTCATCAAGCGCTTGGTCCGGCGGACCGAGCGGGCCCTCATCTGCGAGCAGTTCAACCCGCGCGAACCCATGGAATTCAAGCCGTCGAAAGTGAAGGCCATCCACATGGTCGTCGGCTGCGCCATGGTCGAGGTTTAGGCGTCTTAACAGCCGAAACATCAGCCCGACTCGGAGACAGGTCCTCCGTTTCCCTGGCCCTCCGTTTCGCTTGACATGAGATCGAAAAGTCCCTATAGTAGGGACGAATCGGCCTCATGGAGTGTCCAGGCGACATGCCCGACGGCGGCGGCGGAAAAACGGCCAGACTGCATGGATCCGCCACCCTCCACCTGCGCGCCCTCACCGCCCTTCACGATTCCCTCTTCGCGCCGCAATTTCGCGCCCTCGAGACCTATGGCGAGGCGCCGCCTTCCCCGCCAACGATCACTGACGTCATACGCGCCGCCAACGCCGCGCTCGCCTGGCATCGGGAGAAGGAGATCGAAGTGGCGGCGGAACTCGCGCGGCGGCGCGCCGGCGGCGGAAACCCGGCGCTCGTTGACGACGCCGCGCGCACGCTTGCGCATCATCGCGCCGAGCGGGAACGCATCGCGGCGGAGCTGGCCGCGCTTCAGTGATTGAAGTTCGTCGTCAGCGACAGGCGGAACGCGCGCGGCGCCATGCGGTTCAGGGTCTCGTTGCGGTTCGCCGTCCAGGTGTCTTCGTCGAACACGTTGCCCATGCGCGCCCGCAAGGT
>JADZAK010000042.1 GCA_020852595.1 Rhodospirillaceae bacterium | reverse complement strand
TCATGCCGGGCGACAACATCGAAATGCAGGTGAACCTCATCGCCCCGATCGCGATGGATGAAGGTCTGCGTTTCGCCATCCGCGAAGGCGGCCGTACCGTCGGTTCGGGCGTCGTCGCTAAAATCGTTGAGTAAAGTTGAGATCGACGGCATTCGCCGCTGAGGCGGGTGCCGTTCACTTTTGGGTATAGGCCATGATTGACAATCAAAATATTCGCATTCGCCTCAAGGCGTTTGATCATCGCGTGCTCGACCAATCCACCAAGGAAATCGTCAGCACCGCCAAGCGCACGGGCGCGCAAGTGCGCGGTCCTATTCCCCTGCCGACGCGTATCGAGAAGTTCACCGTGAACCGCTCGCCGCACGTCGACAAGAAGTCGCGTGAACAGTTCGAAATCCGGACTCATCGCCGGCTGCTCGACATCGTGGATCCGACTCCGCAGACGGTGGACGCGCTGATGAAGCTCGACCTCGCCGCCGGCGTTGACGTCGAGATCAAGCTCTAAGAATCGCTCGAAGGTGGGACATATGCGTTCCGGTTTAGTTGCACAAAAAGTGGGTATGACCCGCGTATTCTCCGCGGACGGCAATCATGTGCCCGTCACCGTTCTCAAGGTCGACGGCGTGCAGGTGATCGCTCAGCGTACCAAGGAAAAGGACGGCTATACGGCTGTTCAGCTCGGCATCGGCGCCAAGAAGGCCAAGCGCGTCAATAAGGCGACGCGTGGTCACTTCGCGAAGTCGAACGTCGAGCCGAAGCGCCGCCTGGTCGAATTCCGCGTCGACGCGGACAAGCTGATCGACGTGGGCGCCGAACTCTCGGCCGCGCACTTCGTCACGGGCCAGTTCGTCGATGTGACGGGCACGACGGTCGGTAAGGGCTTCCAGGGTCCGATGAAGCGCTGGAACTTCTCCGGTCTCGAAGCCTCGCACGGCGTGTCCATCTCTCACCGTTCCCACGGCTCGACCGGTCAGCGTCAGGACCCGGGTAAGGTGTGGAAGGGCAAGAAGATGGCCGGTCACCTCGGCGTCGAGCGTGTCACCACTCAGAACCTGCAAGTCGTTCAGATCGACGAAGCTAAGGGTTTCATTTTCGTCAAAGGCGCAGTTCCGGGCAACCCGGGCGGCTATGTGCTCGTGAAGGACGCTGTGAAGCGTAAGCTTCCGAAGGACCTTCCGCTGCCGGCCGGCCTGAAGGCCAAGAAGGACTAACGGCCATGAAGCTGGACATCATCAATCTCGATAAGAAAAACGTCGGCTCCGTGGACGTTTCGGACGCCATCTTCGGCGCCGAAGTGCGCGGCGACATCATGCACCGCGTCGTGCGCTGGCAGCTCGCCAAGCGTCAGGCCGGCACGCACAAGACCAAGGTCGTCAGCGAAGTCAGCGGCACCACCAAGAAGCCGTACAAGCAGAAGGGGACCGGTTCGGCCCGTCAGGGTTCGCTCCGTTCCGCCCAGATGCGCGGCGGCGGCGTGATCTTCGGACCGGTCGTGCGCAGCCATGCGTTCAGCCTGCCGAAGAAGATCCGCGCCCTCGGCCTCAAGAGCGCCCTGTCGGCCAAAGCCAAGGACGGCAAGCTCGTGGTGATCGAATCCGCCGCCGGCGGCAAGGACGCCAAGACCAAGAAGCTCGACGCTCAGTTCAAGAAGCTCGGCTGGACCTCGGTGCTCATCATCGACGGCGCCCAGGTGGACGAGGGCTTCGCCCGCGCCGCCCGCAACATCCCGGGCATCGACGTGCTGCCCACCCAGGGCGCGAACGTGTACGACATCCTGCGCCGCGACACCCTGGTGTTGACGAAAGCGGCGCTCGAGAAGCTTGAGGAGCGCCTGAAATGAGCCCCGCGGAAAAGAAGCCGGCCAAGAAGGCCGCGAAGAAGTCGGCCCCGGCCGTGAACGAAGCCGCGCTCTATGACTTCATCAGCGCGCCGATGATCACGGAAAAGGCGACGATGGCCTCCGAGCACAACCAGTTTGTGTTCCGCGTGCCGCTCGACGCCTCCAAGCCGCAGATCAAGCTGGCGGTCGAAACGCTGTTCAAGGTGCAGGTGACTGCCGTGAACACGCTGATCACCAAGGGCAAGCTGAAGCGCTTCCGCGGCCGTCCGGGCCGCCGTAGCGATGTGAAGAAAGCCATCGTGACGCTGGCCGCCGGCCAGTCGATCGATGTGACCACGGGACTCTAAGCCATGGCGTTGAAGACATTTAATCCGATCACGCCGTCGCTGCGCGGCACCGTCCTCGTCGACCGCTCGGACCTGCACAAGGGCAAGCCGGTCAAGGAACTGACGGAAGGCATGCACTCGACGGGCGGCCGTAACCACTCCGGCCGCATCACCAGCCGCTTCATGGGCGGCGGTCACAAGCGCCGTTACCGTCTCGTCGACTTCAAGCGTAAGAAGCGCGACGTCGCGGCGACCGTCGAACGTCTGGAATACGACCCGTACCGCACCGCTTTCATCGCGCTCATCCGCTATGAAGACGGCGAGCTGGCCTACATCCTGGCCCCGCAGCGTTTGAAGGCCGGCGACAAGATCGTCGCCGCCGAAACCGCGGACATCAAGCCGGGCAACGCGATGCCGCTCAAGAACATGCCGGTCGGCACCATCGTGCACAATGTCGAGCTCAAGCTCGGCGGCGGCGGCAAGATGGCCCGTTCGGCCGGCTGCTACGCGCAGCTGATCGGTAAGGACTCCGGCTACGCCCAGCTCCGCCTGTCTTCGGGCGAGCTGCGTCTGGTCCGTGCGGAATGCATGGCCACCGTCGGCGCCGTGTCCAACCCGGACAATCAGAACATCAATCTCGGTAAGGCCGGCCGTATGCGCTGGCTGGGCTTCAAGCCGCACCAGCGCGGTGTCGCGATGAACCCGGTCGACCATCCGCTCGGCGGCGGTGAAGGCAAGACCTCGGGCGGCCGTCATCCGGTCACCCCGTGGGGCAAGCCGACCAAGGGTAAGCGCACGCGCAACAACAAGCGTACGCAGAATCTCATCATGCGCAGCCGTCACCTCGCGAAGAAAGCTTAAGGAGAGCGAACGTGTCACGTTCAGTTTGGAAAGGTCCTTTCGTCGACGGCTATCTCTTGAAGAAAGCCGAGACGGTGCGCGGTTCCGGCCGCAACGAAGTGATCAAGACCTGGTCGCGTCGCTCGACGATCCTGCCGCAGTTTGTCGGCCTGACGTTCGGCGTGCACAACGGTCATAAGCATGTGCCGGTGCTGGTCACCGAAAACATGATCGGTCACAAGTTCGGCGAATTCGCGCCGACCCGTACGTTCCACGGCCACACCGGCGATAAAAAAGCCGCGGCTCCTGGCGCCTCGAAGTAGGAACTAGATCATGAGCAAGAAAAACGCTCCGCGCCGCGTCGGCGAAAATGAAGCCCGGGCCTTCTCGCGCTCCATCCGCGTCAGCCCGCGCAAGCTCAACCTGATGGCCCAGCTCATCCGCGGCAAGAGCGCCGAAGCCGCGCTCGCCGAGCTGACCTTCAACAAGCGCCGCATCGCGATTGAAGTGAAGACGGTGCTCGAGTCCGCGATCGCGAACGCCGAGAACAATCACCAGCTCGATGTCGACCAGCTGTTCGTGGCGCAAGCCTACGTCGGCAAGTCGATCGTCATGAAGCGCTGGAGCCCGCGTGCGCGTGGCCGCGTCGGTCACATCACCAAGCCGTTCAGCAATCTCACGATTGTCGTGCGTGAGAAGAGGGAGTCCGCCTAATGGGTCAAAAAGTCAATCCGGTCGGGCTGCGCCTCGGCATCAACCGTACCTGGGACTCGCGTTGGTACGCGAACCGCGGTCAGTATGCGACGCTCCTGCACCAGGACATCGAGATCCGCGAATATCTGAAGGAGCGCCTGGCTCAGGCCGGCGTCGCGCGCGTGATCATCGAGCGCCCGGCGAAGAAGGCCCGCATCACGATCCACACCGCCCGTCCGGGTGTCGTGATCGGCAAGAAGGGCGCGGACATCGAAGTGATCCGTAAGGATCTGCAGAAGATGACCGGCTCGGAAGTGCACCTGAACATCATCGAAATCCGCAAGCCGGAAATCGACGCGCAGCTCGTCGCCGAAAACATCGCGCAGCAGCTCGAGCGCCGCGTGGCGTTCCGCCGCGCCATGAAGCGCGCCGTGCAGTCCGCGATGCGCCTCGGCGCCGGCGGCATCCGTATCACCTGCTCGGGCCGTCTCGGCGGCGCGGAAATCGCGCGCGTGGAATGGTACCGCGAAGGCCGCGTGCCGCTGCATACCCTGCGCGCCGACGTCGACTACGGCATCGGTACCGCGAAGACCACCTACGGCACCTGCGGTGTGAAGGTGTGGATCTTCAAGGGCGAAATCCTCGAGCACGATCCGATGGCGCAGGACAAGCGCCTTGGTGGCGAAGCTCAGACCCCGCGTGAAGAACGCGGCCGTTCTGAAGCGCGCGGCTAAAGCACTAGAAACGGAAATACGTCGTCATGTTGCAACCGAAACGCACAAAATACCGTAAGGCCTTCAAGGGCCGCATTCACGGCGTCGCCAAGGGCGGCTCGACCCTGAATTTCGGCTCCTTTGGTCTCAAGGCCATGACGCCCGAGCGCGTCACCGCCCGTCAGATCGAAGCGGCTCGCCGCGCCCTCACGCGCTTCATGAAGCGCCAGGGCCGCGTGTGGATCCGCATCTTCCCGGACGTGCCGGTCTCGAAGAAACCCGCCGAAGTCCGTCAGGGTAAAGGTAAGGGTACGCCGGAGTTCTGGGTGTGCCGTATTAAGCCGGGCCGCATCATGTTCGAAGTCGACGGCGTGTCGGCCGAGATGGCGCGTGAAGGTTTCACGCTGGCAGCCGCGAAGCTGCCGATCAAGACCAAGATGGTCTCGCGTATTGGAGCTTAGGAATATGAGCACTGCACAAGACCTGCGCGGCAAGAACGCGGAAGAGCTGCAAGGCCAGCTCGCGGACCTCAAGAAGGAGCAGTTCAATCTGCGCTTCCAGAAGGCGTCCGGCCAGCTGACCAACACCGCCCAGTTCGGGCGCGTCCGCCGCGAAATCGCGCGGATCAAGACAATTCTGCGGGAACGCAGCAGCCAGCAAGCTGCGTCGTAAGCGGGCAAGAGGAAGAAGAATATGCCGAGACGAATTCTCCAGGGCGTGGTCGTCAGCGATAAGCAGGACAAGACCGTGATTGTGCGCGTCGAGCGCCGCATGATGCACCCGATCTACAAGAAGTTTATCCGCCGCAGCAAAAAGTTCGCGGCGCATGATGAGAACAACGTCGGCAAGATCGGCGATTTGGTGCGTATCCGCGAGTGCGCGCCGATCTCGAAGACGAAGAAATGGGAATTGATCCTGGACAAGGCCGAGTAATCGGAACCCTCCAGGGATAAGGACGTAAAACCATGATTCAGATGCAATCCAATTTGGATGTTGCCGACAACTCTGGCGCCAAGCGCGTCATGTGCATCAAGGTGCTCGGCGGCTCCAAGCGTAGATTCGCCGCCATCGGCGACGTGATCGTTGTGTCCGTGAAGGACGCCATTCCCCGCGGCCGCGTGAAGAAGGGCGATGTTCATCGCGCCGTCATCGTGCGCACCGCGAAGGAACTCCGCCGTGCCGACGGCACCGCGATCCGCTTCGATCACAATGCCGCCGTGCTCATCAACAAGCAGGGCGAACCCATCGGCACCCGTATCTTTGGACCGGTTACCCGCGAACTGCGCGGTAAGAAGTTCATGAAGATCGTTTCGCTGGCGCCGGAGGTCCTCTAATGGCCAAGTTGAAGATCAAGAAGGGCGACAACGTCGTCGTCCTGACCGGCCGCGACAAAGGCAAGACCGGCACCGTCCTCAAGACGCTGCCGAGCGATAACCGCGTGATCGTTCAGGGCGTGAACATCGCGAAGCGTCACCAGCGTCAGACGGCGCAGGACCGCGGCGGTATCATTGAAAAGGAAGTGTCGATCCACGTCTCGAACGTGGCGCATGTCGACCCGAAGGGCGGCAAGGCGACCCGTGTCGGCTTCAAGACGCTCGATGACGGTAAGAAGGTCCGCGTTGCCCGGCGGTCCGGCGAAGTCATCGATTAGGAAGGACGAAAGTTATGGCTACTCAAACGCGTTTGCGTAAGCACTACGACGAGAACGTCCGCAAGAAGTTGGCGGAGAAGTTCGGCTATCAGAATCCGATGGCGATTCCGAAGCTGACGAAGATCGTCATCAACATGGGTGTCGGCGAAGCTTCTCAGGACAAGAAGAAGATCGAAGGCGCGCTCGAAAACCTCACCGCCATCGCCGGCCAGAAGCCCAACATCACCAAGTCCCGCAAGGCGATCGCGAACTTCAAGCTGCGCGAAAACCAGATGGTCGGCTGCAGCGTCACCCTGCGCAAGTCGCGCATGTATGAGTTCCTCGACCGCCTGGTGAACGTCGCTCTCCCGCGCGTGCGCGACTTCCGCGGCCTGAACGCGAAGAGCTTCGACGGCGCCGGCAACTACAACATGGGCCTCAAGGAACAGATCGTGTTTCCGGAAATCGATTACGACAAGATCGACAAGGTCCGCGGCATGAACATCACGATCTGCACGACGGCTAAGACCGACGAGGAAGCGCTTGCGCTGCTCGAAGGTTTCGAAATGCCGTTCCAGAAGTAAGGGAAACACGTCTCATGGCGAAGACGAGCACTGTCGAACGCGACCTGAAGCGCCGCCGCATGGCGAAGTCGCTGGGCAACAAGCGTAAGAAGCTGAAGGCGATCATCATGGACCAGAAGACCAGCGACGAAGACCGCTTCGCCGCCGTTCTCAAACTGGCCCAGGTTCCGCGCAATTCCTCGAAGGTCCGCATCCGCAACCGTTGCGACCTCACGGGCCGCCCGCGCGCGACCTACCGTAAATTCAAGATGGCCCGCAACAAGCTGCGTGAACTGGCCTCCCGGGGTCAGATCCCCGGCATGGTCAAGTCGAGCTGGTAAGGAGCACCTAACGTGTCAATGACTGATCCTGTTGGTGATTTGCTCACCCGTATCCGCAACGGTCAGCGGGCGAACAAGTCCTCGATCACCGCGCCGGCCTCGAAGCTGCGCGAAAGCCTCTTGAGCGTCCTGGAACGCGAAGGCTACATCCGCGGTTTCGCGCGCCAGAACGTGCGTGAAGGCATCGACGAGTTGAAGATCGAGCTCAAGTACAACGAAGGCGAGCCGGTCATTAATAAGATCGAGCGCGTCTCGAAGCCCGGCCGCCGGGTTTATGCGAAAATCAAGGACTTGCAGAAGGTCTACAACGGCCTCGGCATCTCCATTCTCTCGACGCCGCGCGGCGTCATGTCGGACTCGGAAGCGCGCCAAGCCAACGTCGGTGGCGAAGTGCTCTGCCAAGTGTTCTAACGAACACGGATTGAAGGAAGCGTACGATGTCACGTGTAGGCAAATATCCAGTCGCCATTCCCAGCGGCGTCACCGTCACCATGGCCGGCAGGGTCGTTACGGTGAAAGGCAAGCTGGGCGAGCTCAAGCTCGACACCAGCGAAGACGTTGAAACCAGCGTCACCGACGGCAAGGTCTGGGTGAAGGCCAAGGGCGAAACCAAGCGCGCGCGCGCGCAGTGGGGCACCACCCGCGCCACCATCAACAACATGGTGAAGGGTGTCAGCCAGGGCTACAAGAAGACCCTCGACATCAACGGCGTCGGTTTCAAGGCCGCCGCGCAGGGCAAGAAGCTGACTCTCAATCTCGGCTTCTCGCACGACGTGATCTACGACATTCCGGCCGGCATCGAAGTGAAGACGCCGACCCCGGTGCAGATCGAAGTATCGGGCGCCGACCGTCAGAAGGTCGGCCAGGTCGCGGCTGAAATTCGCGGTTACAAGCAGCCGGAGCCGTACAAGGGCAAGGGCATCAAGTATTCCGACGAATTCATCCTTCGCAAAGAAGGCAAGAAGAAGTAAGGCGCGGGCCAAAAGCCTTAGAGACAAGGGATTTACTCATGAGCACCACCAGAATTCAGAGTCAGCGTCGCAAGCAGCGCACGCGTCACGCGATCAAGGCTTCGGCCCATGGTCGTCCGCGCTTGTCCGTGCATCGTTCGGGCCGTCACATCTACGCCCAGATCATCACCGACGAAGACGGCCGTACGCTGGCCGCCGCGTCGAGCATCGACACGGATCTCAAGGGCAAGCTGAAGGTTGGCGCGTCGAAGGACGCCGCCGCCCAGGTCGGCAAGCTGCTTGGCGAACGCGCGATCAAGGCGGGCGTGAAGGAAGTTGTTTTCGATCGCGGTAGCTATTTGTTCCACGGTCGCGTGAAGGCTTTGGCCGACGCGGCGCGTGAAGCCGGTCTGGCGTTCTAAGACCGTCAAGTAAAGGAAGTAAGATATGGCACGGACACCATCGGGCGGCTCTGAGCGCGGCGAACGTCAGGGCAGGGGCGGCGAACGGGGCGAGCGCGGCGGTCGCCGCGAACGTGGCGGCGATCGTGAGCGCGAAGGCGGCAACCGCGGCGAACGCGGCGACCGTGATCGCGACGATGAATTCGTCGACAAGCTGGTGCACATCAACCGCGTCGCCAAAGTCGTGAAGGGTGGCCGCCGTTTTGCGTTCGCCGCTCTCGTCGTCGTCGGCGATGCGAAGGGTAAGGTCGGTTACGGTTCGGGCAAGGCGCGCGAAGTGCCGGAAGCCATCCGCAAGGCCACCGACGCCGCGAAGCGTCACATGATCAAGGTGCCGCTGCGCGAAGGCCGCACGCTGCATCACGACCTGTACGGCCGCTTCGGCGCCGGTAAGGTCATCCTGCGCGCCGCTCCGGCCGGTACCGGCATCATCGCCGGCGGTCCGATGCGCGCCGTGTTCGAGACCATGGGCATCCAGGACATCGTCGCCAAGAGCGTCGGTTCCAACAACCCGCACAACATGGTGAAGGCGACCTTTACGGCGCTGCAATCCATGACCAGCCCGCGCAACGTTGCCGCCAAGCGCGGCAAGAAGGTCGCGGACATCATCGGCCGCCGTGAGGAAGCCGGTAAAGAAGTGGCGAAGGAAGCCTAATCATGGCCGAGAAGAAGAAAAAGACCGTCACGATCACCCAGATCCACAGCGCCGCCGGCCGTTATGCCGACCAGCGCCAGACTCTGATCGGGCTGCGTCTCAATAAGATCCGCCGCACGTCGACGCTGGAAGACACCCCGGCGGTCCGCGGCATGATCAGAAAAGTACAACACCTGGTACAGGTAGACGAAGGCTGATCGGCCTCCTATCTCAAAGCCGGCGTTTAAGGCGCGGTCCGGAAAAGTGTTGGCGGTTTCCGATAAGAACGCGCCCGAAACCTAAAGGATTAGAACTATGAAACTTAATGAACTGCGTAACCGCCCGGGTTCGACCCACGCGCGTAAGGTCCTCGGTCGCGGTATCGGCTCCGGCCTCGGCAAGACCTCGGGCCGCGGTGTGAAGGGTCAGAAGGCGCGTACCGGCGTGGCCATCAAAGGCTTCGAAGGCGGTCAGATGCCTCTGTTCCGCCGCATCCCGAAGCGCGGCTTCACCTCCTACGACACGTCGAAGTACGTGCCGGTCAACATCGGCCGCATCCAGGCCGCCGTCGACGCCGGCCGCGTCGACGCGAAGGGCATGATCACCATTGATACCCTTGTGAAGGCTGGCATCGTTCGCCGCGCGCACGACGGCATGCGCCTCCTGGGCGACGGCGAAGTGAAGTCGAAGCTGACCATCGAAGCCGTGTACGCGTCCGAGTCCGCGCGCGCTGCGGTCGAGAAGGCCGGCGGTTCGGTCACGATGACCCGCGCCGAGAAGGTTCCGGAAGACAAGAAGGTGCGCAAGCTTCCCAAGCGCGCCGACGCGAACCCGAAGGCGAAGAAGGGCGACAAGTCCGCCCGCGCCAAGAAGGCTGCGGCGACGGCCGGTAAGACTGAGAAGTCGGCGAAGCCGGCGAAAAAGGCAAAAAAGTAATTGCCGGTGTTGCGGAAGGCGATTTCGCCTTGACCGGAGTTTGATATGGCATCTGCGGCTGACCAACTCGCTGCGAACATCAATTTGGGCGTCTTCTCGAAGGCGACCGAGCTCAAGCGGCGAATCTGGTTCGCGCTTGGCGCTCTGATCGTCTATCGCCTGGGTACGTTCATCACCCTGCCTGGCATCGATCCGGTGGCCATGCAGGACGTGATGCGCGCGCAGGCGGGCGGCGTGCTCGGTCTGTTCGACGTGTTCGCCGGCGGCGCCTTGTCGCGCATGAGCATCTTCGCGCTCAACATCATGCCGTACATCTCGGCCGCGATTATCATCCAGCTGCTCGCTTCGGTCAGCCCGGCGCTCGAATCCCTCAAGAAAGAGGGCGTCACGGGCCGTATCAAGATGAACCAGTACACCCGGTATCTGACGGTCGCCATCACGGCGCTGCAGGCCATCGGGATCGCGACCGGTCTCGAGGGCTCGACCGCTTCGAGCGGCCTGCCGGTGGTGATGACCCCCGGTCCGTTCTTCATCGCGACGACGGTGATCACGCTTGTCGGCGGCACCATGTTCCTGGTGTGGCTCGGCGAGCAGATCAGCGAACGCGGCATCGGGCAGGGGATATCGCTGCTCATTTTCGCGGGCATTGTCGCCGGTTTGCCCAGCGCCATCGCCTCGACCCTCGAACTTGGCCGCACGGGCGCCCTGTCCCCGATCCTGATCGCGCTCGGCGTGGTCGGCGCGGTGGTTTTGGTCGCCGTCGTGGTTTTCGTCGAACAGGCGCAGCGCCGGATCCTGGTCCAGTATCCCAAGCGGCAGCAGGGCAATAAGGTGTTCGGCGGCGAAGCCTCGCACATCCCGCTGAAGCTCAACACGTCGGGCGTCATTCCGCCGATTTTCGCGAGCTCGCTTCTGCTCCTGCCGCTGACCATCGCGGGTTTCCAGGGCAATGCCGTCGTGGGCGCCAACGGCGTGCCGACGACCGCGGGCGGCGAAGGCTTCCTCAACACCATGGGCGCGCTGCTCGGCCGCGGCCAGCCGCTGTACCTGTTCCTGTACGCGGTCCTCATCATCTTCTTCGCGTTCTTCTACACCGCGGTTGTGTTCAACCCGAGCGACACGGCGGAGAACCTGCGTAAGTACGGCGGTTTCATCCCCGGCATCCGCCCGGGCAAGAACACCGCCGACTATCTCGATTTCGTCCTGACGCGTCTCACCCTGATCGGCGGCATTTACCTGGTCGTGGTCTGCTTGCTGCCGGAATATCTGGTTTCGCGCATGAGCACGCCGTTCGCCATCGGCGGCACCAGCCTCATGATCGTGGTGAACGTGACCTTGAACACCATGCAGCAGGTCCAGGCGCACCTTTTGGCGCACCAGTACGAGGGCTTGCTCAAGAAGTCCCGTTTGCGCGGCAAGCGGTAAGGACATGGCGGGTAAGCGTCTCATCCTGATGGGGCCGCCGGGCGGCGGTAAAGGGACCCAGGCTAAACGTCTGCAGGACCGTTACGGGATCGTCCAGCTGTCCACCGGGGACATGCTGCGGGCGGCCGTGAAGGCCGGGACCCCCGTGGGTTTGAAGGCGAAAGCCGTCATGGACGCGGGCCAGCTCGTGTCCGACGACATCATGATTAACCTGATCTCCGAAAGGATCGATCAGAAGGACTGTGCGAACGGCTTTATCCTCGACGGTTTCCCGCGCACCCTGGCTCAGGCCGAGGCGCTCGATAAGCTGTTGAAAGATAAAGGGATTAAACTCGACAAGGTCATCGAGGTGGCTGTTCCGGACGAGAGGCTCATCGAGCGGATCACCGGCCGGTTTACCTGCGGGACCTGCGGCGAGGGCTACCACGATAAGTTTAAGCAGCCGAAACGCCCTGGCGTTTGCGACGTGTGCGGCGGGACCAGCTTTACCCGCCGGGCCGACGATAAGGCGGAAACCGTGGTCGCCCGGCTGAAAGCCTACCACGACCAGACGTCCCCCCTGATGCCCTACTACAAGGCGAAGGGGACCCTGGAAGTGATCGACGGCGACCGTGATATGGACGTCGTTTCGCGTGACTTAGAGCGTGTTTTGGGAACCTGAGCGGCGTGTTGACACCGGGGGCTAACTGCCTATAATGCCCCGCTTTTCCGGTTGCGCGCGGCGCTCATAACAGTTTGAAATTAAAGAAGGAGTACGGGCTTTGGCGCGTATTGCTGGGGTAAACTTACCAACCAACAAGCGGGTCGTGATCGCCCTGCGTTACATTTTCGGCATTGGTCCGTCCAACGCCGTGGACATCTGCGAACGTGTCGGCATCGACGCGAAACGCCGTGTTAACCAGCTGACGGAAGACGAGATCATCCGCATCCGCGACACCATCGACCGTGACTACACGGTGGAAGGCGATCTTCGTCGCGAGCAGGCGATGAACATCAAGCGTCTGATGGATCTCGGTTGCTACAAGGGCCTGCGTCACCGTAAGGGCCTGCCGGTCCATGGTCAGCGCACGCACACCAACGCGCGTACCCGCAAGGGTCCGTCGAAGCCGATCGCCGGCAAGAAGAAAGTAACGAAGTAACAGCTCGCTGCGGTCGCGGTCTCATCGCCGCGATCGCCGTTTCTACGGACAGAAGAAGATTAAGACATGGCCAAGCCAGAAACCGCTTCCGCAAATGCTCCCGCCGCCGGCGTACCGCGCGCCCGCAAGCGCGAACGCAAGAACATCAGCTCGGGCATCGCGCATGTGAACGCGTCGTTCAACAACACCATGATCACCATCTCCGACGTGCAGGGCAATACCATTGCCTGGTCGTCGGCCGGTGCGCAGGGCTTCAAGGGCTCGCGTAAGTCCACGCCGTATGCCGCTCAGGTTGCTGCCGAAAATTGCGGTCGCAAGGCGATGGAACACGGCATGAAGGTGTTGTCGGTGTTCGTAAAGGGCCCGGGTACGGGCCGTGAGTCCGCGCTGCGCGCTCTGCAGGCTGTGGGCTTCACCATCACGTCGATCCAGGACGTGACGCCGGTGCCGCACAACGGTTGCCGCCCGCGTAAGCGCCGCCGCGTCTAAAGGACTTTATCGCTGCCGGGAGTCTCCCACCGGTGGCGTTGCATGAGGGGCGCGTGTCATAGCGCAGCCCCGAGTTCACATCGGGATCAACCTCACGTGTGGAACTGGCCGTGATTCAAAAAAATTGGCAAGAACTGATTAAACCCTCGAAGCTCAACATCGAGACGGGCGACGACCAGCGCCGTGTCGCGACGATCGTCGCGGAACCGCTCGAGCGCGGCTTCGGCGTCACCCTCGGCAACGCGCTGCGCCGCGTGCTGCTCTCGTCCCTGCAAGGCGCCGCGGTCACTTCGATCCGCATCGACGGCGTGCTGCACGAGTTCTCGAGCGTGCCGGGCGTGCGCGAAGACGTCACCGACCTCATCCTCAACATCAAGCAGCTCGCGCTCACCATGCACGGTGACGGCCCGAAGCGCATGACGCTGAAGGCCAGAGGCCCCGGCGAAGTGACCGCCAGCCAGATCCAGGCGACCGCGGACATCGAAATCATGAACCCGGATCTCGTGATCTGCCACCTCGATGACGGCGCCAGCCTCAACATCGAGCTGGAAGTGAACACGGGCAAGGGCTATGTGGCCGCGCACCTGAACCGCAAGGAAGACGATCCGATCGGCGTCGTGCCGGTTGACTCTATTTTCTCGCCCGTCCGCCGCGTGTCCTACAAGGTCGACAACACCCGTGTCGGTCAGCAGACCGACTACGACCGCCTGTCGATGACCGTGGAAACCAACGGCGCGGTGAAGCCGGAAGACGCGGTGGCCCTGGCCGCCCGCATCCTCCAGGACCAGCTGAAGCTGTTCATCAACTTCGAAGAGCCGCAGCACGCCATCGCCGAGCGCGTGGAAGACGAGCTGCCGTTCAACAAGAACCTGCTGCGCAAGGTCGACGAGCTCGAACTGTCGGTCCGTTCGGCCAACTGCCTCAAGAACGACAACATCATCTACATCGGCGACCTGGTTCAGAAGACGGAAGCCGAAATGCTCCGTACCCCGAACTTCGGCCGCAAGTCGCTCAACGAGATCAAGGAAGTCCTGGCGCAGATGGGTCTCCATCTCGGCATGGAAATCCCGAACTGGCCGCCCGAGAACATCGAAGAGCTGGCCAAGAAGCTCGAAGAGCCGTTCTAGAGCTTCCTGCTCCCTCCCCCTTTCAGGGGGAGGGACAAGAACTAAAGGGCCCGTTGGCCCGCCCCGGATGACCCTGTCGTTTTGATGCGGCGTCCGGTTGATGCAATCGGCCTCGTGCGCGAGGCCACAAGGTGAAGAAAGGACTTAGCTATGCGTCACGGATTGAGCGGTCGTAAATTCAACCGCACCAAGGGCCACCGCCGTGCCCTGATGGCGAACCTCGCCAATGCCCTGCTCAAGCACGAGCAGATCACGACCACGCTGCCGAAGGCTAAGGACCTGCGCCCGTACGTCGAGCGCATGATCACCTTGGGCAAGAAGGGCACGCTCGCCTGCCGCCGTCTGGCCGCCGGCCGTCTGCGCGATGAAAGCATCGTCCAGAAGTTGTTCAACACCCTCGGTCCCCGTTACAAGGATCGTAACGGCGGTTATACCCGCGTGATCAAGGCGGGCTTCCGCCATGGTGACTCGGCGCCGATGGCTGTGATCGAGCTCGTCGACCGCGACATGGACGCGAAGGGCCAGGACTCCGGTCCGCCGCAGAATGTCGCCGCCGCGGAAGAGCCGGCCGTATAAGCCAGCTCCTCTTAAGAGGTTCTCGAACGGCAGCCCCGGAACTCCGCGGCTGCCGTTCTTGTTTTTGGGCTACGCTGGGGGATGAAATGTCGCGCGGGACGTCTTAAGTTTGTCCCAGTTAAATCTGAGCCTCTCCCTCTAATGATTTGATGTTCAATGAAAATTAGAAACCTCATGTGCCGTATGAACATGCAGAACCTCGCCGCCCTGGCCCTCACGGGCCTGCTCGCGCTTGCGCCCGCCGCGAAGGCCGCCGAAGCCGTGGTGCCGACGTCCCGTCAACAGGTCGCGCTGACCTTCGCGCCGGTCGTGAAGCGGGCGTCGCCGGCGGTCGTGAACGTCTACACCAAGCGGGTCCTGAAGCAGCAGGCGTCGCCGCTGTTCAACGACCCGTTCTTCCGGCAGTTCTTCGGTGAGCAGTTCGCCGGTCCCCGCGAGCGCGTGGAGAGTTCCCTCGGCTCGGGGGTCATCGTCCGGGGCAATGGGGTGGTCATCACCAACAACCATGTCGTCGGGGAGGCCGACGAGATCACTGTCATCCTGAACGACCGCCGGGAGTTCGAGGCCAAGGTCGTGGGCAAGGATCCCCGCTCGGACCTCGCGGTCCTGCAGCTGCAGAACCTCGGCGACCCATTGCCGGCGTTGGATCTCGGCGATTCAGACGAACTCGAAGTCGGGGATATGGTCCTGGCTATCGGCAACCCCTTCGGGGTCGGGCAGACCGTCACCTCGGGCATCATCTCGGCCCTGGCCCGGACCACGGTGGGCATCACCGATTTCCGCTCCTTCATCCAGACCGACGCCGCCGTGAACCCGGGCAATTCGGGCGGCGCGCTCATCACCTCGGACGGCCGCCTGGTCGGCATCAACACCGCGATCTATTCGCGCGACGGCGGCAGTAACGGAATCGGATTTGCAATTCCTTCCAACATGGTAAAGACCGTCGTTACAAGTATACTTAAGGATGGAAAAGCGGTGCGCGCCTGGCTTGGCGCCTCGGGAAAGACCATCACCGCCGACCTTGCCAAGTCATTGTCGCTGCCCCGGCCCATGGGCGTGCTGATCGAGCGGGTGACCGCCGCCAGTCCCGCCGCCCGGGGCGGTCTTCAGCCCGGCGACATTGTCCGCTCGGTCAACGGTCGCGAGGTCCAGGACCTCGAAGAGCTGCGCTACATGATCGCGACCCTGCCGGTGGGCGGGACCGCCCAGTTGGGCCTCCAGCGCGATAACAAAGAGCAAGCTATTCAAATTTCGCTTCAAGCCCCACCGAATACGCCCGCGCGCCAGGAGACGGTCCTCTCCGGACAGCAGCCGTTCTCGGGCGCCACGGTGGCGAACCTGAACCCCGCCCTGGCCGAGGAACTCGGGCGTGAGTACGAGGAACCGGGGGTGATCGTGCTGAACCTGTCGGGCAACTCCATCGCCGCCCGTCTTGGCCTGCGCCCGGGAGACATGATCCTTGGCGTGAACGAGACGGCGGTGAAGTCGGTCGCCGATCTTCAGCGGGGGCTCGGGGGCTCGGTCAAAGGCTGGGCGGTCACCCTGAACCGGGACGGCCAGACCCTTAAGTTCCAGGTGGGCGGATGAGTGACCTCTTCGCGGGTCACGCGCCATCCCAAGAGCCGGAGAGTCTCGGGAGCGGAAAGGGCCCCAAGGTCGGACAGCCGCTGGCGGACCGCCTGCGGCCAGCG
>JADZAK010000041.1 GCA_020852595.1 Rhodospirillaceae bacterium | reverse complement strand
GGCGGCCGGCAGCGCGGCAAGGCAGGACATCAGCGCGAGGGCAGCGAATCCCGTTTTAGGCACGCTGGCTCTCCCGTCCAAAGTTCACAGATGATTGAAAAATATAGAAAATATGGACCCCTAAGGGGCCCATGATCCCTTTTCCGCCCCCGTCCCGGCAAAGGGTATTTTCTCAATGCCGAGCGTGAGGATTTCTCAAGGGATCAATCGGGCAGGGATCAATCGGGCAGATGGAGCTCGGCCTTGTGCTTGATCGTGAAGGTCGCGCCCGCCGACGCGAGAACAACGATCAAAATCGCACCGATGTGCAGCGGCGCGAGGGTCTCCCGCATCAGGATGAATCCGGTGACGGCGCCAAGCGCCGGTTCGAGACTCATCAAGGTGCCGAAGGTGTGCGTCGGCAACCGCCGCAAGGCATACATCTCGAGGGTGTAGGGAAGCGCGCCCGAGAGGATCGCAACGGCGATCCCGGCCGGCACGACACTCCAGGAAAAGAGCGCCGCGCCCGCGGTCGACAGCCCCACAGGCGTGACAAGGAGTGCCGCGATGAGGAGGCCGAGAACGGCGGTCAAGGGCCCATGATCGCTGCCCGCTTTCTGGCCGGCGACGATGTAGATCGCCCAGCAGACGCCGGCGATCAGCGCATACATCACGCCCGCCGGATCGAGCGCGCGGCTGGTGGCGCCGATGGGCAGCAGGAGAAGAAGACCAACCACCGCAAGCGCAACCCACAGGAAATCGATGGGGCGCCGCGACCAGATCATCGCGACCGCCATGGGTCCCGAGAACTCCAGGGCCACCGCGATGCCAAGGGGGATCGTCTTCAGCGCGGTGTAGAACGCGAGATTCATGCCCGCCAGCGAAGCGCCATAGACCGCCACGGCCCGCCAGTTCGATTTCGTGATCCGCGCGCGCCAGGGCCGCAGCACGGCCGTGAGCAAAACCGCGGAAAGAACAAGGCGCAGGGTCGTCGCGCCCTCGGGGCCGATCGACGGGAACAGCGTCTTTGCAATGCTCGCGCCCACTTGCAGCGAGAGCATCGCGACGATCAGGCCGACCAGCGGCACGAGGAGAGGAGAGCGGCGCGAGAACATGGGAGGTTGGCGATAAGAATAAGGCGGGCCCGTCGCCGAGCCCGCCCTTTCACTTCTATAGAGAGACGGCCGGCTAGACCAGCATCTCGCCGACTTCCTTGGAGGTGTTGTTGCTTTTTTCGCCCCAGTACGGGACGTCGATGCCCATCACGCGCAAAGCGGTATAGGCCACCCGCGTGCCGGCTTCCGTTTTCAGATCGATATGGAGGCCGTTCTTCACCTTGCCGCCGGCGCCGCCCGCGGTCATGAGCGCCATACCGTCGAGCGAGTGGGTGCGCGCGTAGCCGTGATCGCTGGTGGCGTAGATCAAGACGTTGTCGAGCACGGTGCCGTCGCCTTCCTTGACCTTGGTGAAGCCTTCGACGAACTGCGCCCAGGCTTCCATCGAACGGCGCGTGAACCACGACACCATCGGCTGATAGCCGAGCTTGTCGTCGATGCGTTCCTCGTGCGTGGCCGTGTGGTGCGGCTTGTCGTAGCCGGCCTTGCTGGCGCAGCCGGAGCGCGTCGTGTAGCACATGTTGAAGACGCGGGTCTGATCGCAGGCCACCGCCATGACCATGAGATCGGTCATGACTTTATGGCGCGCGTGCAGAAGCTCGACTTCCTTGCCCGCCGTCGGCTCCTTGTCGACGTCCTTCGGCCTCACGCAAGCAGCGATCGGCTCCGGCTTCGTCAGTTGCTGATCGAACTGGCGTTCGAGATGACGAAGGCCGGTGAAGTACTGGTCGAGGCGCGCTTTGTCTTCGGCGCCGACTTTTTGATTGAGCGCCTTCACTTCATCGAGAACGCCGGAGAGCACGCTTCGGCGCACCATGATCCGCGGATTTGGCATGAAGTCGGTCGCGTTGGGATCCTGGAAATCCGGGCCGAAAAGGCGGGTGTAGAAGTTGACCGGCGAGATCTCCGGGACGTTCGGCGTATTCGCATTCTCGAAGCTGAGCGTGCTGCCGGTTTCGCCGGTGTCGGTCGCGGTGAGGGATTTGAACCGCGTGGTGCGGCCAATCTGATTGGCGATGGTGACATCGACCGTTTCGCCCGGCATGTCGTTCTGGCCGCGCGGCGGCCCGCCGGTGCGCAGGATCACCCAGCCGGTGTAATGGCATTGCCCCGGCGTGCCGTCACGAAACGCGGTGGCGTTCGTGATGAGGTTCATATGCTGCTGGATCGGCTTGAAGGCCGCGATCTCTTCCGGCAGGTCGTAGTTCGCGCCGGTCTTCTTCGGCACGAAGATGTTCGCCGTCATGCCGAGGCCCCAATGCCAGGTACCGAAGCGTACCGGCATCGGCTTACCGTCGGCCAATGCGTTTCCGTTGCCGTTGAGAAAAGTATTGAGCAAGGGCAGCGCCACGGTGACCGCGCCGCCGTTCACCATCCCCCGCAACACACGCCGTCTGTCCAATCCCATCGCGAGATCCTCCCAGGACAAAAACAAGGCAAGTCGCCGGCGCGTACAATACACCGGTACAGGGCAAAATTCTCGGGATTTCGCGCGCCCCTAAGCCCAGAGGAGCGACAAATAGCGAGGCTAAATCAACCCTTTCGGGCCTTCCACGCGGCCACGGTCATCCGGTCGACCTGAAAGCGGTCCCGGGTGGTCGTGTACCAGCCCGTCCCGTGCATGCGCCCGACCAGGTCCAGGCCGTCGACGTTCACATGCATCTTCTCGTCGATCAGGTCGTCGCGGACGTACATGTGGACGATCTCGCCGGTGATCAGGCTGCGATTGTGCGGCAGGCTGCGCACGTCGAACAGGCGGCATTCGAAACCCGCCGGCGATTGCGCGATGCCGGGCGCGGCGATTTTGCGGGACGGGCGCGGCGTGAAACCGGCTTCCTCGAACTCACTCACCTCCTCCGGAAAATCGACGGCGCAGACGACCATGCGTTCCGTGATCTCGCGGCTGACGAGGTTCACGACGAACTCGCCGCTGTCGATGATGTTGCGCGCCGTGTCCTTGTGGGGCTTGGCGTCGCGGCGGTTGCCCTCGATGCCTATGACCAGCAGCGGCGGCGCGTTGCTGAACACGTTGAAGAAGCTGAACGGCGCCGCGTTGGCGCGGCCGTCGCGATCGAGGGTCGAGACCAGGGCAATCGGACGCGGCATCACCGTGTTGACCAGAAGCTTGTACATCCGGTCCGGCGACAGGCGGGCGACGTCGATGTCCATGGCTACCAGCCGAGCCGCACGCGGCCGAGCGCCATGGCGGCGGCGGCTTGCGTCGGCTCGACGACCGGGATTTGCAAGGCGTCCTGGAGGGCGCCGCGCAGCGGCGCCATCCCGGCGCAGCCCATGACGATGACGTTGGCGTCTTTCTCGTCGCGCAATCGCGTGCCGACCTCGATCATACGCGCGAGCGTCTTCTTGCGGTCGGACAACTCCGCGACGCCCATATCGATCGCGCGTTCGCCCGCGAGGCGGTCCATGACGCCCATGGCGCCCCAGAGGCGCATATGGCGGGCGATGGAGGTTTTGAGGATGGCGATGACCCCGAATTTCTGCCCCATGGTCAACGCGGTCAGGACGCCGCTTTCGGCGATGCCGAGCACGGGCGTCTTCACCGCTTCGCGCACGGCATGCAGGCCGGGATCGCTGAAACAGGCGATCACGAAGGCCGCCGCCTCGGGCTCCAGGGATTTCGCCAGCGCCGCGAGCGGCAGCGTGACCGATTCGACGTCCGCCTGGCTTTGGATGCCGGGCGGGCCTTCTTTCAGGGTCAGGCACCGGATCTCCGGTCCGCCCGGCATGCGCAAGGGTTCAAGGGCCGTATCGAGTCCCGACGTAACAGTCTGACTGGAATTGGGATTTATGACGATGATGCTGGAGGCCATGGCGCGTTTTAGGGCACACTCCGAAGGCCCTCACGGGCGGGGCCTGAAGCCCGAAATGTCCCATATGAGTGACGTGTATGGAAGAGTTCGATCTGGTAGTCCGCGACGGCTGGGTCGCCACGGCCAGCGAGGTGGTCGAGGCCGATGTCGGCGTGAAGGACGGCATCATCACCGCCGTCGGAAAGGCATTGCCGCGCGGCACGCGCGACATCGGCGCCTCCGGCCGCTGGGTGCTGCCCGGCGGGATCGACAGCCACTGCCATGTGGAACAACTGTCCGGCATGGGCATCATGTGCGCCGACGATTTCTACACGGCGACGGTGGCCGCGGCCTTCGGCGGCACGACCACAATCATCCCCTTCGCGGCCCAGCACCGCGAGACGAGAATTCCCGACGTTGTCGCGGACTATGCCAAGCGCGCCCGCGAGAAAGCCGTCATCGACTACGGCTTTCACCTGATCCTGGCAAACCCCGATGAGACGGCGCTGAACGTCGACCTGCCGGCGGCGATCCGCGACGGCATCACGTCGCTCAAGGTCTATATGACCTACGACAAGCTCAAGCTCGACGACTATCAGCTCCTGGATGTGCTGGCCCTGGCGGCCAGCGAGCGGGCGCTGGTGATGATCCACGCCGAGAACCACGACATGATCCGCTGGCTGGCGAACCGCCTGCTGGCGCGCGGACACAAGGCCCCGAAGTTCCATGCCGTCGCGCACGACCCCATCGCCGAGGGCGAGGCGACCAACCGCGCCATCGCGCTCTCGCGCCTCATCGGCGTGCCGGTTCTGATCGTGCACGTATCGGCCCGCGAGGCCATCGACACCATCCGCACCGCCAGGCAGCGCGGCGCCGCGATCCATGCGGAGACCTGCCCGCAGTACCTGTTCCTCACCGCCGACGATCTCGACAGGAACGGCCTGGAAGGCGCGATGTACTGCTGTTCACCGCCGCCGCGCGACAAGGATTCACAGGAGGCCGTGTGGGCGGGCCTGAAAGACGGCACGCTGCCGATCTTCTCGTCCGATCACGCGCCTTACCGCTTCGACAAAACCGGCAAACTGCCGAAGGGCGACGCGACGACGTTCAAGGAAATGGCCAACGGCCTGCCGGGAATTGAACTGCGCATGCCGCTCCTGTTCTCCGAAGGCGTGATGGCGGGGCGGCTGTCGCTCCAGGAGTTCGTCGCGCTGACGGCGACCAACCACGCCTCCATGTACGGCCTGACCGGCCGCAAGGGCACGATCTCTGTTGGCGCCGATGCAGATCTCGGAATTTGGAACCCGAACCGCGAGGTGACGGTGAGCGCGTCGATGCTGCACGACAACACCGGCTACACCCCCTACGAAGGCCGCAAGCTGAAAGGCTGGCCGGAGATCGTGATCAGCCGCGGCCGCACCGTGGTCGAAAACAACACCCTGAACGCCGCGCGCGGCTCGGGACAATTTCTCAAGCGCAAGGCGTCGGATGCGCTGTCCGGCGCCCCCGGTCTCTCGATGGCGGAAGCGCGCGAGGCGCTGCGTACAATCGTTGAAATAGGAATGAAAGATGAGCGGTCTGAAACGTCCCTTTCCTCTCGCCGTAGCGCAACTCGGCCCTATCTCACTTGCCGATAGCCGCGCCGCCGTCGTCAAACGCCTGATCGCCCTGCTGCGCGAAGCCCATTCGCGCGGCGCGAAGTTCGTCGTTTTCCCCGAACTCGCGCTGACCACCTTTTTCCCGCGCTACTGGATGAGCGAGGAAGAAGCCGTCGAACGTTTCTTCGAACGCAGCATGCCGGGACCGGAAACCAAGCCGCTGTTCGACCTGGCGGCGGAATTCAAGATCGGATTCTATCTGGGTTACGCCGAACTGACGCCGGACGGCCGCCGGTTCAACACCGCGATCATGACCGACGAGAACGCCAAGATCGTCGGCCGTTACCGGAAGATCCATCTTCCCGGCCATTCGCATCACATCGAGACCGCGCCCTTCCAGCATCTGGAGAAGAAGTTCTTTGACGTGGGCAATGAAGGCTTCAACGTCTGGACCACCCAGGGCGTGCGCATGGGCATGTGCATTTGCAACGACCGCCGCTGGGCCGAGACCTACCGCGTCATGGCGCTGCAAAGCGCCGAGATCGTCGTGCTGGGTTACAACACACCGAGCGTAAACATCCATTGGCCGGAAGCGCCTCACTTACGGATGTCCTCGCACCTGATCTCGATGCAGGGCAATGCGTATGGCAACGCCCTGTGGGTCGCGGCGGCCGCAAAGTGCGGATCCGAGGACGGTTTCCACATGATCGGCGGTTCGGCCATCGTTTCGCCCACGGGCGAGATCACGGCGCTGGCGCAAACCGAGGATGACGAGTTGATCTTCACCAATATCGACCTGGCCATCGGCGAGACGTTCCGTGAACATGTATTCAATTTTGCTAAACATCGGCGCCCCGAGCATTACGGCCTGATCGTCGAGCGGACCGGCGCCGGAGCCCCGTTGGGAAAAAAGCCGGACTGATCTAACCTGCCGCTTCGCGTTCCAGCCAGAGGACCGTCATGAGCTTCGTGAGACTATGTTCCAGCCTTGCCGTCGCGGCCCTCCTGAGCACGCCGGCCGCCGCGCAGACCCTGAAGACCGGGGTCGACGCGACCTTCGCGCCGCACGCCATGCGCACCCTCGGCGGACAGCTTCAGGGCTTCAATATCGATCTCGGCCATGAACTCGCGCGCCGGATGGGAAAGAAGCTTGAAATCGAGGGCACGGAATTCTCGGGCCTCGTTCCTGGATTGAACGCCGGCAAATACGACTTCGTGCTCGCCGTCGTCACCGCGACGCCGGAGCGGGCGAAGTTGATGCTCTTCACGGAAGGTTATCTCAATCAGGACTTCTCGTTCGTTGAAAAGAAGGCCGCGCCCGGCATCGCGTCGCTGGACGATCTGAAGGGTAAGACCGTCGCCGTGAACAAGGGCTCCGCCTACGAAGCGTGGTGCCGCGACAACGCCGCGAAATACGGCTTCAAATTCGATGTCTACGGCACGAATGCCGACGCGGTTCAGGCCGTGCAGGCGGGGCGCGCCGATGCCAGCCTCGCCGGCAATACCGTCGCGGGCTGGGTGGCGAAGCAGAACCCGGCGGTGAAAACCACCTTCACCATCTCGACGGGCCTTGTCACGGCGCTTGCCTTCCGCGGTAACGACAAAGCCGGGCGCGACGCCGCGTCGATGGCGCTGAAGTGCATGAAGAAGGATGGCTTCATCGCGAAGTCGGCTCAAAAGTGGTTCGGCTTCACGCCGGCGGCCGACAGCGCCGCGGTCGCGATCGCCCCTGGTCATGGCGTCCCGGGGCTCGAAGGCTACGACCCCGCGCCGGTCACACTCAAATGCTGACCTCGCGCGCCGCATGAGCGCATCGCCGCTCCTGGAGCTTGTTGGGCTGCGCAAGGCCTACGGTTCGCTCGAAGTGTTGCGCGGCGTCGATCTCACCGTGCATGCGGGCGAAATGGTCTGCGTGGTCGGCCCGTCGGGTTCGGGCAAGAGCAGCATGCTGCGCTGCTGCAACCGCCTCGAGGAGCCGACCGGCGGGCGGATCGTCGTGAAGGGCGCCGACATCACCGGCGCGGGCGTCGACATCAATGCCGTGCGCCAAAAGATCGGCATGGTGTTTCAGCAATTCAATCTGTATCCGCACCTCACCGCGCTCGGCAACGTGACCCTCGCGCTGCGGAAGGTGCAGGGAAAGTCCGCCGCCGAAGCCGGCGCGTTGGGATTGGCGGCGCTGAAGCGGGTGGGACTCGCCGACAAGGCCCAGGTCTATCCGGGACAACTGTCGGGCGGGCAGCAACAGCGCGTCGCCATCGCCCGCGCCATCGTGCTGCAACCGAAACTCATGCTGTTCGATGAGCCGACCAGCGCCCTCGATCCGGAAACGGTGGGAGAAGTGCTGAAGGCGATGCGCGAGTTGCGCGACAGCGGGATGACCATGCTGGTGGTCACGCATGAAATGGGCTTCGCGCGCGAGGCCGCCGACCGGGTGATCTTCATGGACGGCGGCGCGATCGTCGAGCAAGGCCCGCCTCACGAGATTTTTGGCGCGCCGAAACACGAGCGCACGCGCGCGTTCCTGACGCGCTATACGAGCTGGGCCTAATGGACGGCTTCGCGCGCCTCCTCGACACATTCTTCAATGCCGAGGTCGCGGCGCGCTATTGGCCGGAGATTCTGGCCGGCGTGTGGATCACCATCGGCGTCGGGATCGCGGTCACCGTCACCGGCCTCACCATTGGCCTCGGGCTTGCGATCCTGCGCGCCAAACAATGGGCGTGGCTCGCGGTCCCGATCGTGGCTTTCGCCGATATCATGCGGGCCCTGCCGCCGCTGATCGTCATCATCGTCTTCTTCTTCGCCTTTCCCCTGATCGGCATTTCCATGTCGGCCTTCACGGCGACGTGGCTTTCCCTTTCACTCGTATTGGCCGCGTATGCGGAAGAGTCCCTTTGGGGCGCGATCCTGAGCCTGCCGCGCGGGCAATCCGAGGCGGCGCGCTCGACGGGGCTGACGTGGTGGCAAACCATGAGCGCGGTCATCCTGCCGCAGGCCCTGCGGCTGGCCCTGCCGCCGCTGACGAACCGCGTCATCGCCGTCAGCAAGAACGTGGCGCTCGGGTCTGTCGTGGCCTTGAGCGAAGTCCTGAACAACGCCCAGTCCGCCACCAGCACCGCCGGCAACCCGACGCCGCTCACCATGGCGGCCGCGGCTTATCTTGCGATCTTCATCCCGGCGATGGTCCTTGCCCGCCGGATGGAAAACCGCATGCAGTGGCGGGTGTGAGATGGACGCACTGCTGGAGAACTTCTTCAACATCGCGGTATTCCGGGAGGTCCTGCCGTTTCTCCTGCAAGGGCTTCTGACGACTCTTGGATTGTCGGCCCTCGTCATTCCGACGGGCCTTCTCGGCGGCCTCGCCGTCGCCCTCCTGGCCACGCAAAGCCAACACAAATTCATCACGCTCCCGGTCACCGCTTACGTCGACCTGTTCCGCGCGCTGCCGCCGATCGTGCTGCTGATCTTCATCTACTTCGGCTTCCCGTTCCTGGGCCTCGATCTCCCGAAGCTGCTGGCCGTTGCCCTTGGTTTCCTGCTGAACAATTCCGCCTACTACGGCGAGATCTTCAGGGCCGGCCTCCTCAGCGTGCCGGCGGGCCAAACGGAAGCCGCGCGCTCCACAGGCCTGACGCGCGTCCAAACGCTCATTCACGTTGTTATTCCCCAGGCGACGCGCAACGTGCTGCCGGACCTCGTGAGCAACAGCATCGAAGTCGTGAAACTGACGACCATCGCCAGCGTCGTCGCCCTGCCCGAGTTATTGCGCATCGCCCGCGATGCACAGGCGCTGGTTTACAACCCCTCGCCCATCGTTCTGGCGGCCTTGATTTACCTGGCTATTCTTTGGCCGCTCGTGCGCTGGCTGAGCCGCCTCGAGCACCGCAACCTGCTCGCCCGCTGACGGGCACGGTCGTGGGCGCCGATGATTTTCTGTTCCCTTTTGAAGAAGGACAATACTAGTCTCGCGGTCAAGCTGAACCTGCCTCGAGGGGGCCTTCCATGAACAATTTCCGCCTGACCGTAGCCGCGCTGGCCTGCGCGCTGATGACATCCGTTTCCGCGTCCGCCGCCGATGCCGCGAAGTCCGCCGATATCGCCCATCACAACCTGAAGCCGGCGGATTTTCCGCGCTGGCACCAGATCGTTCCGAACGTTTACGCCTACGAAGACACGCTCATCACGCCGGACTTCACCTTCACCACCAACAGCCTGATCATCGTCACGAATGAAGGCGTGGTGCTGGTGGACGGCCAGGACAACGAAACGCGCGGCAAGGCGCTGGTCGAGGCGATCAAGAAGATCACCCCGCAACCGCTGAAATACATGATCATCGCCTCGGACCACGGCGATCATGTGGGCGGCCTTCCGGTCGTGAAGGCGGCTTTCCCGGATGCCACCTTTATTTCCTCGTCGGCGTCTCTGAAGACCATGCAAGGGCAGAAGCGCACCGTGCTGCCGACCGAACTGGTGGACGACAAGCGCTCGCTCAAGCTCGGCGGAACGGAAATCCAGATCCTGAACCTGGGCCGCGCCCACACCGGCGGCGACCTCGTGGTTTACCTGCCGGCGACCAAGGTCATGTTCCTCAGCGAAATCTATGACCGCAACCTGTTCCCGCCGATGATCACGGGCTTCCCGACGGAATGGGCCGCCACGCTGAAAAAGGCGCAGACGATGGATGTGACCTGGTTCATCCCGGGCCATGGCTTCACCACCGGCACGCCGGCGGAGCTGAAGGCGGACCTCGTGGACTTCACGAAGGCCGTGGACCTGGTGATCTCGGAAGGCAAGCGCCTGCACCCGACCGGCGCGCCGTGCCCGACGGAGAAGGATTGCCCCGCCAACGCCAAGGCCAATTGGGGTCCTTACGCCAACGCGACCGCCGCCGCGGGTCAGGCCCCGCGCGCGCTGGCGCGTATGTACGCGGAAATCGACGGCAAACTGCCGAAGTAGGCTGTGTTACCGGCCGTAATAGGTGCGCCGGCCGTAGAGCATCGTGATATTGATGCGCCGGTTGAGATAGCCTTCGTTGAATTCGATTGTGTCCGTCTCATGGAACAAATCGGAATCGAAAATCACCGCACGGTTGGCGCGGTAAGGCACCTTCACCGGCTTCGCGCCGGCTTGCGCGAGAAAGGCGCGGATCCCCGGCTCATCACCGTTGTATTTCGCCGGATCCCAATCGTCGGGCGCGACCGCATCCCAAACGACCAGGCCGCCGCCGTCGGAATTCAGGTTGGCCTCATCGGGGGTGATCCAGAAATTCACATTCACCGCCGCCTGATCGGCGTGGATGCCGATGCCCTTGAGCCGACTGTCGTACTTAAAACCCCACATCATGCGGAGCCGGTTGTCGCCGATGATCCCCGGGAACGTGTCGCGCAGTTCCTCGGCAATTTGCGCCAGCAGAGGACAGGCAAAACCGTGCTCCGGCAATGCGCCGAGATAACCGTCCTTGTAGGACTTATGCCAGATCGTCGACTCCCAACAGAAACGGCGAATCCGTTCGAGCGCCTCCGCCGTCAGAAGATTGTCGATCACCGCGATACCCGGCCGGCGGCCGATCCACTGACTCGACGCACTCTCAATGTTGGCGCGGTCGATCGCCGGCCCGGAGATCTTTCCTCCCTCGGCCAAATGAGACCCGCCTTCGTTCACTGAAATTCCGCGCGCCGCGAGATATTCGCGTTGCTCGGCATCATGCCGCCGCTTGTGCGGCGATGTCGGCAAGCCCGCAACAAGGCCCGATTTAATCGCCTGATCGGCGGCTTCGGCCATGACGACAAGTCCGTCCGTGATGCTGTTGAGCTCGCACAGAAGCCAGGCCCGCTGCACCAGGGCCGGGCGCGCGTGCGGATCGATCGCGAGCGCCTTATCGACGTTCGCGAGCGCCTCCTCGAAGCGGTGCATCGTGCGCAGCGTCAGCGAGCGGGCATACCAGGCCTCGGCGTTTTCAGGCGCGATGGAAAGCGCCCGGTCGTAGCTGGCGATGGCCTCGTCGACCCGTTCGAGCACTTCCAGCGCCTTGCCCCGGTTGATCCAGTCGGGCGCATGCCGAGGGCGCAACGCAAGGGCGCGGTCGTAGCTCTCGAGCGCCTCGGCCATGCGTTCCATCTCGTAAAACGCCGAACCGCGATTGCTCCAGGCCTCGAAAAGATCCGGGGATCGCGCCAACGCGGCCTCGAACGCCTGCACCGCCTCGCCGTAGCGTCTCAAGTCCGCGAGCACGCCGCCACGATGGCAAAGGGCTGCGACAAATTGCGGCGCGAGCTTGAGGGCATTGTCGAAACTGCGCAGGGCCTCCTCGAGACGCTTTTGCAGATGCAACGCCGACCCGTGGCCGTCCCAGGATTCCGCGTTCGGCGCGATCGCCAGGGCCCGTTCGAACGCGGCGGCAGCGTCTTGAAAACGCTCCAGGCGCGTCAGGATCACACCGCGATTATGCCAGGCTTGAAGATCGCGGGAGTTGCCGGCGGTGATCTTTGAAATGCTGGCGAGCGCCGGTTCGAGTTGCCCGCGCCCCATCAGCAAGACACTGTGAAGCAAAAGCGCCTCGCGGCTCCCGGCATTGAGCTTCAGCGCCGCTTCGACGGCGTTCAGCGCGTCCGGCCGCTGCTGTTGATAAAGCAGGAGCGCGAGCTGGTATTGCGCCGGAAAGTTCCGCGGATCGGTGCGGAGAACCTGCTCGTAAAGGCGCCTGGCTTCGGCAAGGTTACCGGCCTGATGAAACGCGACCGCTTGGTTTAACAACGCTAAGGCAACCTTCGCATGGGTCAGTGGTGGAGGCCATACTAACCTCCCCCGACCGCTTCGTCACCGGAGCCGAAGGCGGCGCCGTTTAGCGCTGCTCCGTGACGGCGACCGGCTTGCCCCCGGCGGGCGGGGTCGTGCCCTGCGCAACCGCCGCCGGCGGATGCACGATGAAGACCTGCTTGAACTTCACGGCGATGGACGCTGAAACCGCCGTGTTCACGCCCTGGGCGTCCGGGTACGCGTCGGCGACTTTCCGTAGCGCGCGGTACAGGGAGGGCGAGGATTCCTGGCCGTAGCTTTGGTGATGCGTCGACCAGTTCGTGTTGACATTATAATAGAAGCCCATGAGATCGACATAACCGCCCATCAGGCCTTCGGCCCGGTCGGCCGCCAGGCGCAGGCGGAAGCGCACATCGCGGATGGGCAGCAACGGATTGGTGTTCGCCGGCTGGCCGGTCCACGGGAAAATGAAATCGGCGGTGTCGGTCGTCAGCACGCCGTCCTTGATCTTGCCGTGGAACGTCTGGCGGAAATCCTTGCCCCAGCGCAGGTCCACGCGCTGCGATCCGCCGGAGACCGGCTCGCCCGTGGAGTCCGTGAGCAGGTCGTCCAAGCCGCGATACGTATTCACCGT
>JADZAK010000040.1 GCA_020852595.1 Rhodospirillaceae bacterium | reverse complement strand
TGGCCGGCGGCGTGCTCGGCAACATCATCGCCCCCGGCGGCTCGAAGACGCTTGGCGCCATCATCGGTGCCGGCGCCGGCGCCCTCATCGGCCGCGCCGTCGACCGCGGCGACGTCGTCTGCCGGTAAGCGCATCGTGGAGCGACGCGGTCTCGAGCCGCGTCGCTCACACGCGTTCAAGGGCTTGAAGGGCTTGGAGGGCTTGGGGCTTGAAAGGCTTCCGGCCCTGCCGGCCGCCGCGGGTGAGGGCCACCGCGCGCGCACCAGCAATCTGGTTCTGCAGGCGCGCGACGTATTCGAGGTTGTAGGCGGCATCGCGATGGTGGGGCGCCGCCTTCAGCACGTTGGCCCGCGGAGGCAGGCTCGGTCGAGCGAGGGGTTAGGCCTCACTTGCTGGCGCTTTGTACTTGGAGTTGCTCCCAGGTGTTCCATTCCTCAATGATCTTCCCGCCCACAATGTGAGCGAGATTTATTCCGATCAGAGTGATCGGCTCGCCTGTTTGTCGCATCTTGACGCGGGCGGTCATTCGCGTAGCGACCTTATCTCCTTCAACGAACTGATCGTTCACTTCGAAGGAGTTCTCGTCGTAAACGAATAGGCCATGGAAGTACTGGATGCTTCGTCGGAAGCCTTCGAAGTTGCGATCACCTGCCGACGCGTGCCCAACGTAGTTCGGCGCGATGACTTCTTCCAGCGCAGACAGGTTCCCGGTTGCGTAGATCTCGACCAAGCGGCGAAAGACCGCCTTCTTGGACTCGGGTGTATCGACTTCAGACTGGACGCTCAAGAGTTCCTCCGATGCTTGCTTCATGGTTCAGGGGCGGAAGCTTCTGGGGCCGGTGGCGCACAGATTCGTTCGCTTGTGAGGCCTAACGTCGAAGCTCAGTGTCCGTTGCAGCGAAATGTTAGGCGGCACGCGCACCTACGCCCCTGCGCACTTGCGGACGGTGTCCAGTGCTTCCTTCGATGCCTTGCTGGAGAAGGCTACATTCCCGCTGGACAGGAGCGTGCGTACTTCTTCAAAACCAGCGGACTCAAAGCACTGCTTAAGTTCGGGCATCTTGGCGTTCATGGGACTGACGCCCCGAAGAAAAGCGACGTAGCGTGGCATGGGAGTGCGATGAGAGTGGTTTGTGCCGCCTAACGACCGCGCGTAATTCGCGGCGCCCGATTGCCCGAATGCTGCCACAACTGCCCAGACGCCGGCGGCTTCATGCGCTTGTTAGGCGGCCGTTGAGTTCTTCGGGCCGCACGCGGCGCGTCGGCTACATTTGGTGGTTAGCCCGCTTTGCGTTTTCTGTCGCCGTCTACGGTGCCCGGCACGGCCTTGATGACCGACCGGAGGAGACGGTTGACCTTCGCCGAAGAGCCGAAGACGCGAGCCACGTCGGGGTCGAGTACGACGGCCACCGCCGGCGCGCCGCGCGTGGCGAACCGGTTCTTCTGGCTCTTGCTGTAGTCGAACTCGTACTCCGCGCGGAGGTCGCGGGCCGGTGCTTTTGCTTTACGTGTGCTCTTCATGACGCTGTGTCTCAGCCCGCGACGCCCGCCGCGCGGTGATGATGCGAACCCGACCGACCCGTTCCGTGAAGCCCACGACCAACAGCCGAGGGCGCCGCGAGTACCCGATAATGATCTCACGACGCTCGTCGCCTGAGTGGTTGGGGTCGTCGAAGATCCTGGCCGCGGGGTCGGAAAACACAGTCAGCGCCTCCGCGAACGAGACGCCGTGCTTCTTCAGGTTGCTCGCAGCCTTGCGGGGGTCCCACTCGAACTCGTTCATCGCGATGCGCTGAGGCTACCACGGTCGAGCCGGCACGTCTCGCTGTCTTGAATCGATTCGGTCGTTCGACTGTCGGGCTAACGACCGCGCATAACCCGCGGCGGTCGGATGCCCCGCATGATGCCACAACGCTCGACCGCCGACGGGTTCACGCGCTGGTTAGGGGGCCCACCCGGCGGGGTTAGGTGGAGGGCGGCGAAGCATCGGACCGGCAACGGTTGTTGCCGCAGTCCTATCTTCCTATCCATTCGGCACTGGCAGTCAGCGCGGCAAGGCCACCGGCGAGCAGCCACCACAGCACCGCACGCCGCCGCGTGGTGATCGCCGCTGCGACAAGCAGGCCGTTCGCGACGACGATGAGCGGCCAGTGGACATCGGTCAGCCGCACATCCGCCGCCGTCAGCGCCGCCGGCCGCCGCCGCGCGTTGATGATCGTGTTGGCGATATCGCGATCGGCATCGCGATCGATCTCGAAGTACTGACCGCCGCCTTCCATCGCCAGCCTGCGCAGGCCCTGTCGATCGAGCCGCGAGATCGCCGGCGGTGGCTCTTCCTCGTCGATGACCGGCATCGCCGGCATGCGCCCGCCGGCCTGCGTGCCGACACCGACGACGAAGAGCGGGATGTCGGCGGCGCGGAGCAGCGTGATGGCGCGGGCCACTTCGCCGCTCCAGGTTTCGCCGTCGGACACCAGCACGAACGTCGGGATGTTGTTCGACGGACCAATCAGTTCGCGATCCTTCTGCAGCGCCCGCAGGCCCCACGCAATGCCCTGCTCGACGTTGGTGTCCCACGTCGCATCATCCTCGAGCCGGAACGGCGACTGCTGGTCGAGATGATCGAGAAAGAAGAACACGGTGTTCGGATCGCGCGTGAGGCGGACCTGCGGCGCCGCGATACGCGCGAACACGGTGAGCGCCATGCGAT
>JADZAK010000039.1 GCA_020852595.1 Rhodospirillaceae bacterium | reverse complement strand
TCAATCAAGCCAATATGAGCGCGCAGGACATCCCGCAGATCGCCTGTGTGATGGGCTCGTGCACCGCCGGCGGCGCCTACGTGCCGGCCATGAGCGACGAGACCGTCATCGTGCGCAACCAGGGCACCATCTTCCTCGGCGGTCCGCCGCTGGTGAAGGCGGCGACCGGTGAAGTGATTTCGGCCGAGGAACTCGGCGGCGCCGACACCCATGGCCGCAAGTCCGGTGTCGTCGACCATGTCGCCAACAACGACGAACACGCGCTCCAGATCGTGCGCTCCATCGTCGGCAACCTGAACACGGTCAAGAAGGTCGAGATGGACCTGCGCGACCCCAAACCGCCCGCTTACGATCCCGCCGAACTCTACGGCGTGGTTCCGACGGACGTGCGCGCGCCTTACGACGTGCGCGAAGTCATCGCCCGCATCGTCGACGGTTCGGAATTCGACGAGTTCAAGGCCCTTTACGGCACCACGCTCGTCTGCGGCTTCGCCCACATCTGGGGCCAGCCGGTCGCGATCCTCGCCAACAACGGCGTGCTCTTCTCCGAAAGCGCGCTCAAGGGCGCGCATTTCATCGAACTCGCCTGCAAGCGCGGTATCCCGCTCCTGTTTCTGCAAAACATCTCGGGCTTCATGGTCGGCGGCAAGTACGAAGCCGGCGGCATCGCCAAGGACGGCGCCAAGCTCGTCACCGCCGTCGCCTGCGCCCAGGTGCCGAAGTTCACCGTGCTGATCGGCGGCTCGTTCGGGGCCGGCAATTACGGCATGTGCGGCCGCGCCTATGGCCCGCGCATGCTGTTCACCTGGCCCAACAGCCGCATTTCCGTCATGGGCGGCGAACAGGCCGCTTCGGTGCTCGCGACCATCCGCCGCGACGCCATGGAAGCCAAGGGCGAGAACTGGCCTGCCGCCGACGAAGATGCGTTCAAGGCGCCGATCCGCGAGCGCTACGAAGCGGAGGGCAATCCCTACTTCGCCAGCGCCCGGCTGTGGGACGACGGGATCATCGATCCCGCGCAAACCCGCGACGTGCTCGGTCTCGCGATCAGCGCAAGTCTCAACGCGCCGATCCCGAAGACCGCCTTCGGCGTCTTCAGGATGTAATGGTCATGCTGCGTTCTCTTCTTATCGCCAACCGCGGGGAAATCGCCCGCCGTGTCATCCGCACCGCGCGCCGTTTGGGCGTGCGCACTGTCGCGGTCTATTCCGATGCCGACGCCAATTCGCTCCATGTGCGTGAAGCCGACGCCGCCGTGCATATCGGTCCGCCGCCGGCCCGTGAAAGCTATCTGGTCCAGCAGAAGATCCTCGACGCCGCGAAAGCCACGGGCGCGGAAGCCGTCCATCCCGGCTACGGCTTCCTGTCCGAGAACGCGAAGTTCGCCGATGCCGTGAAGGCCGCCGGTCTGATCTGGGTTGGGCCGCCTGCGTCCTCGATCCTCGCCATGGGTCTCAAGGATGCCGCCAAGAAGCTCATGACCGAAGCCGGTGTGCCCGTCACGCCGGGTTATCTCGGTGAAGATCAGAGCGAGAAGAAATTACAGTCCGAAGCCGACCGCATCGGCTACCCCGTGCTCATCAAGGCCGTCGCCGGCGGCGGCGGGAAGGGCATGCGCCGCGTGAACGCCGCCGGCGAGTTCTCCGCCGCGCTGGCCTCGGCGAAGCGCGAAGCCGCCGCCTCCTTCGGCGACGATCGCGTCCTGATCGAAAAATACGTCACCCGTCCGCGTCACATCGAAGTGCAGGTCTTTGCGGATCGGCACGGCAACGCGGTGCATCTGTTCGAGCGCGACTGTTCCCTCCAGCGCCGCCACCAGAAGGTGATCGAGGAAGCTCCCGCGCCCGGCATGGACGAAAAGACCCGCGCCGCCGTGTGCGACGCCGCGGTGAAGGCGGCGAAGGCGATCAAGTACGAGGGCGCCGGAACGGTGGAGTTCATCGCCGACGCCTCCGAAGGCCTGCGTGCGGACCGCATTTGGTTCATGGAAATGAACACGCGCCTGCAGGTCGAGCACCCGGTCACGGAAACCATCACCGGCCAGGATCTCGTGGAGTGGCAGCTTCGTGTCGCCTCGGGCGAGGCGCTGCCGCTCAAACAAAGCGAACTCAAGATCACCGGCCACGCCATGGAAGCGCGCCTGTATGCCGAGAATCCGGCGACGGGCTTCCTGCCGTCGACCGGCCCGCTGACGCATTTCCGCATGCCCGCCAACGTGCGTGTCGACAGCGCCGTGGAAGAGGGCGGCGAAGTCAGCCCGTTCTACGATCCGATGATCGCGAAAGTCATTGCCTCGGGTCCGACGCGCGCCGAAGCGGCCGCGCGTCTCGGCGCGGCCTGCGGTGACGTCGAAGTGTGGCCCGTGCGCACCAACGCCGGCTTCCTGCGCCGCGCGCTCGCCGACGAGGACTTCATCGCGGGCAAGATCGACACCGCCTTTATTGAACAGCGCCTTGAGCGCCTGGTCCCGAAGACCGAGCCGTCGTCCTCCGTATTGCAGGCGGCCGCGCGGACCCGCATCGCCGCCAATCCGCACGCGGACGACGCCTCGCCGTGGTCGCGCCTGCAAGGGTTCCGCGTCGCGGGCCGGCCGCATACGCAGGTTCGCCTGCGCGCGGGGACGAGCACCTATGACGTCGAGGTCGAAGCCCGCCAGCCGACTCTGCACGGCCGCATGGTCGGTGACGACATGGTCGTCTTCGACGGCGGCGATGCGTTCGCCTTCTCGCTCGCGCCCATGCATGCCATCGATGGCGAGGGCGCGGGCAGCGGTTCGATCGTCTCGCCGATGCCGGGGAAGGTGATCGCCGTGAAGGTGAAGGCCGGCGACACGGTCACGAAGGGGCAAGCGTTGCTCATCCTCGAAGCGATGAAGATGGAGCACACGCTCACCGCGCCCTTCGACGGCAAGGTGGCGTCCCTCAATGCGTCCGAGGGCGGTCAGGCCGTGGAAGGGACCGTGCTCGCCGTCATCGCGGCGGCGAAGTAGCTAACTCCAGCCGGCGGCCAATCCGAGAACGCCGATAATGATCAGGTAAATCGCCACGACATAGTTCAGCAGTCGTGGAACGATCAGGATCAAGATTCCCGCAATAAGCGCGGCAAGCGGCTGAATCAGAACGACATTGGCGGTCATGGAACTCCTCGAAGAGTCGACGGACTGTCATGCAACGGTGGGGCGGCCTCAAATGTTGCTTCCGGGGGAGCGGCTGGCATATGATTGCGAGTCGCAACGGCTGGGACATAAGGCAATGGATCGCGACGAAGCGGCACGGGCGTTTCTGGCTAAAATTCATAACCTGGTGAGTGACTACATCAGCGGGACGGCGCCTGCGGGTCCGCTGCCGGGCGCCATTCGCCGCATCTGGTCCGAGGAGCGCGTGCGGCGCGCCGCCACGGGGCTCGATACCGGCACCATCCGGCTCTTTGCGCTCCGCCAATACGCCGATATCGACATGTCCTGGCCCATCGAGAAGCCGCCCAGCGTGCAGACCCTGCAGGGCGCGCTGAAGGAAATCGTCGAGCTTTGCGACGACCCGGGGCGGCTCTAAGCCGGAACGAACCCGCCCACGATCCGTTGTGCTTTCAGTTCGCGGCGCCCGCCGCGAAGCGGCAGCGGTGCGGATCGGGAATGGCGAGCAGGGCGCTCAAGAAATATCGAGGCAAGCGCGACTTCACGCGGACCGCGGAGCCCGGCGGCGGTGAAGCGCCTTGCCATGCAGACGGAAGACCATCCTCTGGCTTACGGAGGCTTTGAAGGAATCATCCCGAAGGGCCAGTACGGCGGCGGGACCGTGATGCTCCGGGTCGCGAAGGGATTCAAGAATCCCTGGAAGGCGATGCTGACCGGTAAACAAAGCATCACCGAAAAGACGATCAAAACTTTGGCGGCGCTCCAATCTAATGGAAATCATGGCTGTGGAACCGCATCTCGCTGGGGTCTGCGGTGAGGGTTCCATAGGTATCGCGCTGGGTGATCGCCACCTCCCGCCCGTCCTTGCTCACGCTGGTGAGCATGTCGTTGAGGCTGTAGAGGCTGTCGGCCACCACATGGATGATCTCGCCCTCGCGTTGCACGCGCCCAACGCAGCCAAGGATATCGGCGGTCATGATGGTGCTGCGGTAGGTGTCGAAGACCGTCGACCAGACCACCAGATTGCCCACGCCCGTTTCGTCCTCCAGGGTGATGAACACGACCCCGCTGGCGGTGCCGGGGCGCTGACGCACAAGAACCAGTCCCGCGATCCGCACGCGGTCGCCGTCCTTCAGGCGCCTCAGGTCCGCCATCGATTTCCATCTTTGACGGGTCAGTTCGCCGCGCACCAGCGATAAGGGATGGGCGCGCAGCGAGAAGGCCAGGACCGCATAGTCTTCGATCACTTCTCCGGCGGCGGTCAGGGATCTGAGGGCCACGCGCTCTTCCACGATCTCCGGACGGTCGAACCCTTCCGCCTGGTCGGCGGCCATGAACAGGGGCAGCGGGATGTCGCTCAAGGATTTCACGATCCACAGCGCTTCGCGCCGGTTATAGCCGAGGCTCGCGAAAGCATCGGCCTCGGCAAGCTTCTCCAGTTGCGCCGCCGGAACGCCGGTGCGGCGCCAGACATCTTCGATATTTTCATAAGGAGTCTCGGGGCATGGGATTTTCGCCATGACCTCATTGGCGGCTCCCGGCACCATCCGGAAGCCGAGGCGCACCGCGAATACCCCTTGCTCCTGCCATTCCAGCATGCAGTCCCAACGGCTTGCGTTGATGTCGACGGGCAGCACCTTCACGTCATGATCGACCGCGTCGCGGATCAATTGCGCCGGCGCATAAAACCCCATGGGCTGCGCATTCAAGATCGCGCACAGAAATACGTCCGGATGGCGGCACTTGATGTAGGCGGAGGCGTAGACCAGGAGGGCGAAAGACGCCGCGTGGCTTTCGGGGAAACCATAGGTCCCGAATCCTTCGATCTGACTGAAGCAGCGTTTGGCGAAATCTTCGGGGTATCCCCTTTCGATCATGCCGCCGATGAATTTCTCCCCGAAACCGTTGAGGTTTCCATCGTTGCGGAAAGTGGCCATGGCCCGGCGGAGCTGATCGGCTTCGTTTGCCGTGAACCCTGCCGCCACGATGGCGATCTGCATCGCCTGCTCCTGGAACAAGGGTACGCCCAGCGTGCTTTTCAGGACTTCACGCAATTCCTCTTTATGGTAGGTGGCCTTTTCCTTGCCCTCGCGCCGGCGCAAGTAGGGATGCACCATGTCGCCCTGAATGGGGCCGGGACGCACGATGGCCACCTCGATCACGAGGTCGTTGAGGTTACGGGGCCGCAAGCGCGGCAGCATGCTCATCTGCGCGCGGCTTTCCACCTGGAACACGCCGATGCTGTCGGCCTCGCACAGCATGTCATAAACCGCGGGATCCTCTTTCGGCAGCGTATCGACGGTATACGCAAGCCCCTTATGCTCGCTGAGAAGGTCGAACGCGCGCCGCAGGCAGCCGAGCATGCCGAGGCCCAGCACATCGACTTTCATCATGTGCAGGAGCTCGATGTCGTCCTTGTCCCACTCGATGACCGTGCGGTCCTCCATGGTGGCGTTTTCGATGGGCACCAGGTCATCCAGCCGTTCCTGGGTGATGACGAAACCTCCGGGATGCTGCGACAGATGGCGGGGGAACCCGGTGATCTCCCGCGACAGCTGGAGCAGAAGCTTGAGCCGGTAGTCGGTGGGGTCGAGGCCGAGGTTGCGGGCTTGTGACTCGGGGATCCCTTCTTCACTCCAGCCCCAGACGGATTTTGCCAGGACGGCGGCTGTGTCTTCAGGCAGACCCAAGGCCTTTGCCACCTCGCGCACCGCGCGGCGCGACCGGTAATGGATCACGGTGGCCGTCAGCGCGGCGCGTTCGCGGCCATAGGTTTTGTAAATCCACTGGATCACTTCTTCGCGCCGCTCGTGCTCGAAGTCCACGTCGATGTCCGGCGGCTCGTTGCGGCTGGCGCTGACGAAGCGCTCAAACAGCAGCGTGCGCTGCATGGGATTGATTTCGGTGATGCGCAGGCAATAACACACCGCGGAATTGGCGGCGCTGCCGCGCCCCTGGCAGAGGATTCCGATAGAGCGCGCGTACTGCACGATCCGCCAGACGGTCAGGAAGTATGGCGCATAACCGAGTTCGGCGATGATCTTCAGCTCGCCTTTGACCTTTTCCTGGACTTTTCCGGGAATGCCGTCCGGGTATCTGAACGCCGCGCCTTTCCACGTTTCCCGCTCCAGTCCTTCTTGAGCCGTGAGGCCGGGGAACAGCTTTTCATCCGGATACTGGTATTTCAGCTGATCCAGGCGGAACGTACAGCGCGCGGCGATTTCCGCCGTGCGTTCGACCGCCTCGGGGTGAAGCCTGAACAGCCGCGCCATTTCCGCCGGTGCTTTGAAGAACCGGTCCGCCGACCATTCGCGGTCATGGCCGAGTTCGTCGATCGGTCTTCCCAATCGAATGCACGTCACGACATCCTGCAGCATGCGGCGGCCCGGCGCATGGTAGAGCACATCGTTCGTCGCCACGGTTTGCACGCGGCAGTCGGCGGCGAGGGCCGCGAGATCTGAAAGGCGCTGGACTTCGTTGGGCCGGAAGCGGCGCGTGAGCGCCATATACGACCGGCCGCGACAGTCGCTGCGCAGTTTTTGAAGAAAGCCGCGCAAGGCTTCGTTGGCGTGGTCCCCGAGCGCGATCAGAAGCTGGCCTTCGCCGTACTCCACCACATCGTCATAGGTGAGGTGGCATTGACCTTTCTCCGCCCGCCGCTTGCCCACGGTCAGAAGCCGCACCAGCCGGCTGTAAGCCGCGCGGTCCTGCGGATAACACAACAGGCTCTCGCCGCTCATCAGGTCCAGGCGGCAGCCGGTCACCAGTTTGATTTCGGCCTGTTGAGCGGCGTCATGGGCTTTGACAATACCGGCCAGCGTATTGCGGTCGGTGATGGCCACCGTCTCATGCCCCAGCGCCGCCGCCGCGGCCACCATCTCCCGCGGAAACGATGCCCCGCGCAGGAAGGAGTAGTTGGTCGTGACCTGAAGATCGACGTAGGTCATGGAGACCTCGCTTTCTCATCCAACTCCTGTGTCATCCCGGCCTTCGCCGGAATGACATGGATGTTTGTTGTTCCTCTCACGCGAACACCCCATGCACATACCAGCGGTAGGTTTGCCCCTCCGTCGTCCGGCTATCCCGGTACAGCCAGAACCGCTCGCCCTGTTCATCCTCGACGCGGAAATAGTCGCGCACTTCACCCTGTTCGCGTTCTGCTTGCCACCATTCGCCATACACGCGTTCCGGACCGTCGGCGCGCTTGATGGCGTGACCTTCGCCGCGCCATGTGAACCGCGCTGGGGGATGGTCCGGCAGCATCGCCATGACGTCCACCGGTTCCGGCGGCGAGAACAGGCGGACAGGACGCGGAAGATCGGCGGGCCACGAAGCCGGAGGGGAACGGGCGGGATCGGCCGGCTTCATCGCGCGTTCCGGAATGTCGCTGGCATGTGAAGCGATGCAATAGACATTGCGCGCACCGACCTGATTGGCCAGCTGGTCCACCAGGTCGGAAGGATCGCCGGCCCCGTCCACGCCGCTGTCGACGTCGATTTGATGCGGCAACAAGGGCTCCGTGCGCCAGGCCGTCATCACGGCGCTATCGACCCCGAAACCGGGATCCACCGTTTCGACCTTGTCGCTCAGAAGCTTGATGAAATGAGCGGGGGTGCGGGAGGGCCGCGCCAGCGCGAGACGGATGCTTTCCACGCGGTTGTCCGTGCGGAAGAACAGGAGATCGAGTTTGCGCGCGCCTTCCTGGCTTTTCTCAAGTTCGGCGCACAGCGGCGGCGCGAGCAGTCCGATGGTGCGTTTCAAATCGTCCGCCGTGCCGATGGGTTCGGCGAAGACGAGACGTTTGCGTTTCGCGGCGGGCGGCAGCACCGCGTCAATGGATTCCGGCGCTTGTCCTAGGGCCTGATCGAGGCGCAGGAGCAGGTCTTTGCCAAAGCGCCGGGGCAGGGCCGCGCGCGGGATGTGCCGCAGATCGGCGATGGTCTTGAGACCCACGCGCCATAGGCTGCGCCCGGTCGCGAGGCTGATGCGCAGCGCCATGACCGGCAGGTCATTCAAATCCGCCGGTGCGCTGGAGACGGTGATTGCATGAGGACAAAAATGCGCCAGCGCCCAGGCCGCGCCGGGGCTTGCCGCCATGGCCACGCGCGCCGTCAATCCATGTCCCGCCATGGCGGCCGCGATGGTCTGCAGCATCTTTTCCTCGCCGCCGAACAGATGCGCCGCGCCGGTGGCGTCGATCCAGATGCTGTCGGGGGAACAGGCGGAGACGAGAGGGCTGTAGCGCAGGCACCATGCGGCGAGACGTTCCAGCGCGCGTGCGTCATCCAGCGGCTGCGCGGGCAGAGCCACCACGCCCGGCTGCACCGCGCGGGCATGGGCAAGCGCGAGGCCGGGGGTGATCCCGTCCGCCGCCGCCGCGCCGTTCACCGCCAGCACGAGCCGATTTTGGTCCTCCAGATTGGCGATGACGGTCGGCTTGTCAGCCAGCGCGGCGTTCGCTTCGCCGCTCAGACGGCGCAGCCGCGCTTCCATCGGCCAATGCGGAAGGAAGATGCAGATAACCCTGCGCATCGGGGACTTCCACGTTCCAAGATCCAGTCGCTCCGCTGCGCGAGCGCAGCAATTCAAGTGTCCAACGGCCCCGTCCCGATTGCGCGATGGGGTGAGGGGTGGACGGCGCCGCGCCGATCCGCCAGCGGCTTGCCGCGGCGATCGGTTCCAGCGCGCTGTCCTTGCGCCGCCGCCGCAACGTGAAAGCCGTGGTCGCGCCGTTTTCGGCCGCGAGCGCCAGGCGCCGGCTGGTCGTCAGCGTCAGGCGCGGCGTCTCGCCGATCACACAGCCGAGGGACGCATGGCGCAGCGCTTCTTCCATCACCGCCAGCACCTCTTTTTCCGAACGCGCCCGCACCACGATGAGGCGCGACACCGGAAGGCCCACCTGCGCGAGCCCCGGCGCGTAGAAATCGGGCGCCGTGGTGCACCACAGCACATGCCTGCCGAGGCGCCCGGCGCTGGCGGCGGCAAAGGCGCTGGCGGCGGCGAAACCCGCCGCGCTCACGCTGTTCACTTCATGCAGGGCCGAGGCCGGTAAACCGCCCTCGGGCCACAGGCCGTCGAGGGCGGGAATACCGAACGGCAGGGCTTTGACGGCGCTGCGGCGCGCGGGGCCCTCGAGCCGCTCAAGGCGATGGATATGTTCCCGTAAGTCCTTGAGAACGGCAGTTTTTCTGCCGGTGTCCATGGCGTGCGTCCATTTTTATTCCTCTGGTTTGTTCTAGTTTTGTTCTTATGGCCGCGAGAGTCAAGGGAGAGGGGCAGGAGCCTGCAAACATTGGAACTTCCATGCGGAGGAGCCGTTGGGCTTGCAGCCTCACCAGCTTTCAGGAGTCCCCATGCCGCGCGGCGACAAATCCCGCTATTCGAACAAACAGAAACGCCAGGCCGAACACATCGAGGAAGGCTACGAGAAGAAAGGCGTGAGCCATAAGGAAGCCGAGTCCCGCGCCTGGGCGACGGTGAACGCCAGGGACGGCGGCGGCAAAAAGAGCGCTCCCCGCAAGAGAGCCTCCCG
>JADZAK010000038.1 GCA_020852595.1 Rhodospirillaceae bacterium | reverse complement strand
CGAGTCGCCAAGACGATGGAAGGCATCAAGAAAGCCGAGGCCGCGGGCGGCACGGTGATGCCGGTGAAGAAGTAGACTCGCCTCTTCCTACAAACGCCCGCGGATGAGAAATCGTCCGCGGGCTTTTTTTCAGCCGCATGTCATCCGCATCCAGGTCCGCATGAGGACAGGCGGCGAACCCTCTGAGGGGCCAGCGAAAACCGCGCGTCCGCATCGTCCGCATCAACCGCAGGCGATTTTTTCAGGCTTTGCTTTTTTCCAATGAAATCAAAGCGCGCGCGAGAACGGCGGTCGGTGACGCGCGCCGTGCAAGCCACAGATAAAATTTCGGTGCAAAAACACAAAACCCGCGCGCTGTAAGCGGGCGGGTGCGGATGGTCGCGAAAGCGCTAAAACCGGGCGCTTGAGGCCCAAGGTATATTTAAAGGATGCGCTTCTCCGTTCGCGTGGTCAACACCAATGTGCGACAGACATCTCAGACCCGACTTGACCGCCGGCCCGCTGCGGTTCAAGCGCATGCGGGAATACCTCATCGCCTATGCTCCGGACGAAAATCCGCTTGTCGTAATTGCAGTGATCCATGGACGCCGCAATCCGCGCGTCATGGCAGGCATCCTGCGCAGCCGAAGCGAAGAGGAAAATCGGTAGAAGCGGCCCAGTGCTCAATTCCTCACGAGCGCGCTGGTTCGCAAGAATGCAGGTTTGCAAACCTCTGCAAAATCCTGATTCGGAAATAGTGCGGCAATTAAGCCATTCCATTGTTTTCTATGATTTTTGGTGGCCGACGCACCGCGTATGAATTTCATCCTCCCCGCTCCGCTCAATAAAAGTGGGTGCTACATGCCTTGCGCAATATACGGGTAATCCGTATATTGCGGCCATGACGAAATCGCCAGTCACAGTCGCCGAATTAGATGCTTTTGCGGCTTGGGCGGACCGGAACCTTGCGGATGAAGAGCGACAGGGGCTCATCTGGCATCTCGCGTTCAACCCATTGGCTGGCGACGTGGTGCCCGAACTTCACGGACTAAGGAAGTTGCGTTGGAAACGGCCCGGTATGGGCAAGCGCGGTGGGTACAGAGTGATCTACTACTTTCATGACGCGCGCTTTCCGCTGTTCCTGATGACGGCTTATGCCAAGTCGGCACAGGCGGACTTAAGGCCCTCGGAGAAACGTTCACTTGTAACTTTGGTTGATGGCCTTCGGGCGCGGGCCAAAGGTCAGCGCCTGTGATGAATAGGAGTTAGAAAATGCAGCGTAAACGCAAGCTCGTGCGCGATCTGGAAGCCGGGCTGAAGGAAATTGCCGACATTATGGACGGCAAGGCCAAACCGCAGCGCATCCACGATTTCCGCGCGGCAGACGTCAGCGCGGTCCGCAAGACGCTGGGCCTCTCGCAGGCGGATGTCGCGGCGCGCTTTGGATTGAACCTGCGCACGGTGCAGGATTGGGAGCAGGGCCGCGTCACACCGGACCAGCCCGCGCGCGTGCTGCTCAAGGTAATTGCGAAAAGCCCGCGCATGGTGGCGAGAGCTCTGGCGGCGGAGTGATATGCCGCGCATCCATCTGAACGGCGTTCTAAACAGCGCAAATTGCGCTATTCAGCGCAGGTGGCATGCCGTGCGTGGCAAAGTGTGGAGGCGTGGATCCTGCGTATAGAGCTCGAAGAAAAGCCGGTCCGCACCGCGTTTAAGCGGCGACGCGCATACGGCCCTTCTTTGCCCGAGCGGGGGTAATCCGTACCTCGATGTTCTGGCCCAGATCGCTCAGCACTTTCAGTAGCCGGTCGGTCGAGAACTTCCCGATCCTGCCTTTTAGCAAGGCCGAACCCCTCGGCTGATCCATCCCCACCAATTGACCGGCTTGAACCTGGGTAAGGCCCGGCGCGGCGATAACCTCGTAGACCTTACGCATAAGGTCGGAGCGCAAAACCAAGTCGTCGGCGTCTTTCAGGCCCAAGTCATGAAAGACACTCGTTTTAGAATAAGTCACTGCTGCTTTGCGCTTAGCCATCGCTTGCACTCCTCTTCCGCGGGCTGCAAACGATATCGACTGATGTGTCTGTATCCGGCTACCGCTCGAGTCCGACGGCGATAATTTGATTCAACGTCTCACACGCCGCTGAAAACACATCCGCGGGCGCTCGCTTCCAAGGGTGAGGCTTGGCATTCCGTGCGCGCCAATCGAATGATTTGGGTTGGTGTCCCAGGACATAGCTTGTCGTGTTTCTTGGTCCGACGAACTTAACCGCAAAGGGGTTTGTCTCATTATAAGGTGCGGTTGTCATCGGCAGCCCGATCACCAGCCCGGTACGTTCGTTAAAAACCCGGGGCGACAATACAAGAAGCGGATGCATGTCACGCATCTCGCGTCCCACCTGCGGATTGCAGTCGATCCAGATCATGTCGCCGCGATCTGGCGCCCATGTCCCTCTGGATGCCATCAGATCGCTTCTTTGCCTGCGCGCCGCGCGGGCATCGCCTCTCCGCCATGCAAGGCGGGATCGAACACGGCAAGTTTCTGCGCCAAAGACAGTTTAGGCGTCCCTATGGCCTTCACGACAACGCCTATATCGCGCACTGAAAGCTCGACAGGCTGTCCAGCTGTCAAATGCGCGGACCTGGCGACGGGCGCCGGTATGCGCACCGCCAAGCTGTTGCCCCACCGCTGAATCTTGAGTTTTGTTTTCGGCATTGGCTCTCCGGGATCTATATGTATCAACGAGTATATACGAAAAGCCCGCGCCGGAAAAGGCGGCAATGTATCCGGCCCTGCGGGGAGTTTGCCGAGCCGTAGTTGTGAAAATTGGCTTGCCGTGCGTGACGAAAGCGTGACCGCAACCTCAATCAAAGCGGGGCCGCCAAGATCATGGGCGTAAGCCAGCCGGACGTTTCCCGTATGCCGCGGGGTCAGTTCCGCGATGTATCGGTCGAACGGATCATGCGGATGCTTGCCAAGCTGGGATGCGAAGTTGACATTGTGGTCAAGCCACAAGGGCGCAAGAAGGCGTTCGCGGCGATCCATGTCGATGTCGCATGACCTCCGCGCCCATCGCCCGCATCCGCATTCGTCTGAATGACATCGAACCGGCGATCTGGCGCGAGCGGCCCCGTCCGTGTTTGGACTATTTCACCGGCGGGCCGCCCGCGCGGGTGAACTTCTGCACGCGCCAGTCTTCCGAAGTATAGAGATTGCCTTCGGAATCGAGGGCGACTTCGTGCGGGCGCATCAGCTCGCCGGCCCAGGAGCCGTACCAGCCGAAGGTGCCGATGACCTTGCCGTCGGCGCGGTTCACGAAGCGGACTTGCGAGTTGCCCATGTCGTTGATGGCGAGCACCGACTGCCTGGCGTCGGGCCAGAAGGCGATGGAGCCCACCGAACCCGATTGCAGCGTTTCCTTGTCGTAGATCCATTCGGTGACGAAGGTCCCGTCCTTCTTGAACACCTGCACGCGGTTGTTCAGGCGGTCGCAGACATAGACCAGGCCGTCCTTCGAGACGCGCACACAGTGCGCGATGCGGAACTGCTGCGCGGGCGGCGCTTTCGGATCATAGGGGCCGATGTCGTTGTCGGTCGGCGGCTTGCCGTAAGCGCCCCACTGGCGCTTGAACTTTCCCGAATCGGCGTCGAACACGATGACGCGGTGATTGCCGTAACCGTCGGCGATGTAGACTTCGTTGTCGGTGGGATCGACGAAGAAGTTCGCGGGCCCTGAAAGCTGCGTGGTGTCGAGGCTGCCCTTGGACGGACCGGGCTTGCCGATCTGCATCAGGAATTTGCCTTCGGGCGAGAACTTGAGAATGACGCCGTTGGCGGGCTCGCCCTTCTCGCCGGGACGCGTGGCGCTGCCGCCGAGCCAGATGTTGCCCTTGTAGTCGACATAGAGCCCGTGTTCGGCGCGCGGCCAGTCGTAGCCGTCGCCGGGACCGCCGAAGGAGCGCACCACGTTGCCGGCCTTGTCGAACTCCACGACATAGGGCGCGGCGATACAGCACTTGCCGCGCTTGGGAGTCGCCGCGGCGCTCAAGGCGTAACGCGGGATCTCGGACGGCGCGTGATAGATGTAAACGTGATCGCGCGAGTCGACGAAAATCCCGCCGATCAGTCCAAAGGTCCAGTTGTTGGGCAAAGGAAGTTTGGGCCAGCTGGTGTCGATCTTGTACTGCGGCATCGGCGGCAGGGAATCGGCCGCGAGAGCGGCGGGCGCGAGCAGGGCCAGCGAGAGAATCGCCAGCCGACGTGAATGTTTGAGAACCGCGTGGAGCACGAGTTCTTCTCCCCCATTGAAAGACCCGAAACAAGCAAACCGCACACCGCGGAAGCTCCGCAACGGAGTGCTGATGGCATCTAGTTTAGGCGACCTAAAGGGCGAACCGCACTCAACTCCCAGCGATTCCAGGTGATTCCAGGTGATTCGCGGGCGCTTCCGCCGTTTTAGTAAAAACGCGACATTTGTCCAAATATTAGGCGATATACTGTTTTGGTCATTTTTTTTGCATCACGCGTTGACGGCCTGATTTATTGCGCCTACCGTTGTGTGCAGTGCAATAAATCAGGCCGCCCCGCATGCCGGTGGTGCGCGGGGTATATTAGGTTTTAACTGAGCTAAACCCGGGGGACAGATCCGTGACGCTTATCCCGACCATGCGGGCGGTACAGGCCTTCGAGGCCGTTGCGAGATGCGGCAGCGTCACCGCCGCCGCCGAGGAGCTTTGCGTGTCGCCCGGCGCCATCAGCCAGCAGATCCACAATATCGAAGAGGCCTTGAGCGCCAGCCTGTTCGAACGGCGCGGCCGCTCGCTGACTCTGACCTCCTGGGGCCGGATGTATTACGAGCGCGTGCGCGTGGCCTTCGATCAGCTGCGCCTGGCGCAGGACACGCTGCAACTGGCCCGCACCAAGCCGGGCATCGTCATCAGCGCCCTGCCCTCGCTGGCCATGCGCTGGCTGCGCCCCCTGATCCAGGAGTGGCGCGCCGCCCATCCGAACGCGACGATTCGGCTCATAGGTACGGACGAAGAAGCGGCGCTTCAGAACGATCACATCGACTTCCGCCTCTCCTACGGCACCGATGCGCGCAAATACGATCACTTCGCCGAACTGTTCACCGATACCGTCGTGCCGGTCTGCGCCCCGGACCTGCTGGCCAAATATCCGGTGAGCACGCCCGCCGATATTCTGGCCGGGCCGCTTGTCGATATCGAATGGGACATCCGCCACGCGACGGCGCCGTCCTGGGCCGATTGGGCGCAGAGCGTCGGCGAACCGGCGCCCAAGGCCGCCGGGGAACTCACCTTCTCGCTGTCGGCCTCGGGCCTCGACGCGGCGGTGGCGGGCGGCGGCTTCGTCCTGGCGCAGATGTCGATGATCCTGGACGATCTCGAGGCGGGACGGCTGGTCATCCCGCTCGAGCGCCGCCTCGGCATGCCGGAGCCCTACTTCCTGGCCTGGGACCGCGCAGCGCTGGACCGTCCTTATGGTTCGGATTTCCGCGCCTTCCTGCTGGCGGCGGCGCGCCGCCAGGCGACGCTGTCCGCGGGCCGTGAACAGGCGCCCGTGCCGGCACGCATGAAAAGAAGCGCGCGCGCCTAGAGTCTGTCGCAACAAAATTGAATCAACGGCGCCGCGTCCGGCCTTTATTTGGGCCTGTTCTGATCGGAAAGCCGCTCACACTTTTCCGGAACAGGCCCTAAAGCGCGCTGAGCTCGCGCATCGCACCTGCGAACTTGCGCGCGATCTCGTCGCGGCGGCGATGGCGCCCGTGCGCGACCACCTTCTTGCCCGCCACCCATACACAGTCGACCAGCGATTCGCCGCCCGTGAAAATCCAGGTATCGAGGATGCCGTCGCCCTTGCGGGCGGCAAGCGCGCTGTTGTCGCGCCGCAGCGTGAGGAGATCGGCGGGCGCACGGGCCGACAAGCCGCCGGGGGGCGTGCCGACGGACAGCGCGCCGCCCAAAACCGCGCTTTGATACAGCGCGCGGCCGGTGGAATGGCCTTCGGCCGCCATCACGTTGCGGGCCCGGTTAAACAGGCGCTGCGAATATTCCAGCAGGCGCAGCTCGTCGGTGACGCCAATTTGAACATTGGAATCCGAGCCGATTCCGTAGCGGCCGCCGTTCGCGACAAAGGTCTTCGCGTTGAAGACGCCGTCGCCGAGATTGGCTTCGGTGATGGGCGCCAGGCCCGCCGTCGCGCCGGACCGCGCCATGCGGACGGTTTCGTCCTCGGTCATATGAGTCGCATGCACAAGGCACCACCGTTCATCGACCGCGTTATGATCGAGCAGCCATTCGACAGGCCGCCGGCCGGACCAGGCGAGGCAGGCGTCGACTTCGCCGGTCTGTTCGGCGATGTGGATATGGATGGGCGCATCGCCCGCCATCTCGGCCACGTCCTTCAATTCATCGGGCGTGACGGCGCGAAGCGAGTGCGGCGCGACGCCGACAATGCCGCCGTCCAGCGGCTTCACGGCCGCGCGGCAGCCTTCAAGGAGACGGTGATAGCCGCGCACATCGTTGATGAAGCGCCGCTGATCGTCGCGCGGCGCGATCCCGCCGAAGCTGGCGTGGGCGTAGAACACGGGCAGAAGCGTGAGACCGATGCCGGTTTCGCCGGCCGCGGCCGCGACCCTCGAGGCCATCTCGGCGACGTTGGAATAAGGCTTTCCGTCGCGGTCGTGGTGCAGATAGTGGAATTCGCCGACCCGGCAGAACCCGGCTTCGAGCATTTCCACATAGAGCTGCGCGGCGACGGCCTCGACCTGTTCGGGCGAGATCTCGAGCGCGAAGCGGTACATGAGATCGCGCCAGCTCCAGAAATTATCCTCGCTGGGGCCGCGCAATTCGGTGAGCCCGGCCATGGCGCGCTGAAACGCGTGGCTGTGCAGATTGGGCATGGCCGGAAGCAGGATCGCATGCCGTTCGTCGCCTTCGCGCGCCGGTGTATTAGCGGTGACCGAGGCGATCCGGCCGGCCTCGATCACGACCCGCACGTCGGAATTCCATCCCAATGGAGTCAGCGCCTGGGCGGCGTGGATGACGGTCATCGGCGGGTCCTTTGAAATGAGCTAAACCCCTTTAGAGTCCGGGTGGAGCTTGCTTTCGGTCTGAATATGTCTATACATTATCCAGGTCGGGGCGTCTTGGAAACCGGGAATTCACATGCCAGAGGGCACAAAATCGCGCGCCGCGGAAAGGCTTTTCCGTAACGCCCGTCTCGCGACCGCCGCGCCGGGACTCGAAGGCCTGGGACTGGTCGAAAAAGGCGCGATCGCCGTGAAAGACGGCCGCATCGCCTACGCCGGGCCCGAATCGGATCTGCCCGCGGCTTTGAAAAAGGGCGAGATCACGGACTGCGAAGGCCGCTGGATCACCCCGGGCCTGATCGACTGCCATACCCACCTTATATATGCGGGCGACCGCGCCCATGAATTCGAATTGCGCCTGAAGGGCGCGAGCTACGAGGACATCGCCCGCGCGGGCGGCGGCATCGTCTCGACCGTCAAACATTCACGCAATGCCGGCCAGGCCGAACTCGTGCGCCAGACCCTGCCGCGCCTCGACGCGCTGATGGCCGAGGGCGTCACCACGGTCGAAGTGAAGTCGGGCTACGGCCTCAACCTCGAAAGCGAAACCAAGGCGCTGCGCGCCGCGCGTCAGCTGGGCGGCGAACGCCCGGTGACGATCCGCACCACCTTCCTCGGCGCGCACGCGGTGCCGGCCGAGTTCAAGGACGACAAAAGCGGCTATGTCGATTCCATCGTGAACGAGATGCTGCCCGCGGTGGTGAAAGAGAATCTCGCCGATGCCGTGGACGCGTTTTGTGAAGGCATCGCCTTCTCGCCGGAAGACGTCGCGCGCGTGTTCGAAGCCGCCGCGGCCTACAATCTTCCCGTAAAGCTGCACGCCGACCAGCTGTCGAACCTGCGCGGCGCCATGCTGGCCGCGAAGTACAAGGCGCTGTCGGCCGATCACCTGGAACACACCGACGAAGCCGGTGTCGCGGCGATGGCCAAAGCCGGCACCGTGGCCGTTCTTCTGCCGGGCGCGTTCTATTTCATGCGCGATACGCGCCAGCCGCCGGTCGCGCTGTTCCGCCAATACAACGTGCCGATGGCGGTCTCGACGGATTCGAACCCCGGCACCTCGCCGCTGACCTCGATCCTCATGTCCATGAACATGGCCGCGACCTTGTTCCGCCTGTCGGTGGACGAATGCGTGGCCGGCGTGACGCGCGAAGCGGCGAAAGCCCTCGGGATGTCGCATGAGATCGGCACGCTGGAGGCCGGCAAGAGCGCCGACCTCGCGATCTGGAACATCGAGCGCCCGGCGGAGCTGGTCTATCGCATGGGCTTCAACCCGCTGCATGCGCGTATCTGGAGAGGCCAATGACCGTTGTGTTGAAGCCGGGCGCGACAAGCCTTGCCGACTGGCGCGCGATTTATCGCGGCGCGCCCGCGAGCCTCGACTCCGCCTGCCGCCCCGCCGTCGAAAAGAGCGCGCAAGCCGTCGCGCGCATCATCGCCAAGGGGGCGCCGGTGTACGGGATCAACACCGGCTTCGGAAAACTGGCGAGCGTGAAGATCGAGGACGCCGACCTCACGCAGCTGCAGCGCAATATCGTGCTTTCGCATTCGGCCGGCGTCGGCGAGCCGATGCCCATCCCTGTCGCGCGCCTGATGATGGCGCTGAAACTCGCCAGCCTCGGTCAGGGCGCGTCGGGCGTGCGCCCCGAAATCCTCGACATGCTCGAGGCCATGATCAAACACGGCATCATCCCGGTCATCCCGAACCAGGGGTCGGTGGGCGCGTCGGGCGATCTCGCCCCGCTGTCGCACATGACCGCGGTGATGATCGGGGTCGGCGAGGCGTTCACGCCCAAGGGCCGCATGAGCGCCGTGGACGCCCTGAAGAACGCGGGCCTCGCGCCGATCGTCCTCGGCGCGAAAGAAGGCCTCGCGCTTTTGAACGGTACGCAGTTCTCCACCGCTTATGGATTGGCCGGCCTGTTCGAGGCCGAGACCCTGTTCCAGGCGGCCGTGGTGACCGGCGCGCTGACCACGGACGGCGCGAAGGGCTCCAACACCCCGTTCGATCCGCGCATCCATGCGCTCCGTAAACACAAAGGCCAGATCGAAGCCGCGAACACGTACCGCGCGCTCATGGACGGCAGCGCGATCCGCGCCTCGCACCTCGTCAACGACAGCCGCGTGCAGGATCCCTACTGCCTGCGCTGCCAGCCGCAAGTCATGGGCGCGTGCCTGGACATGCTGCGCAATGCCGCCGGCTTCCTCGAAACCGAAGCCAACGGCGTGTCGGACAATCCGTTGATCTTCGCCGACGACAACGAAGCCCTGTCGGGCGGCAACTTCCATGCCGAACCGGTGGCGTTCGCGGCGGACATGATCGCCATGGCGATCTGCGAGATCGGCTCGCTCGCCGAACGCCGTCTCGCCATGCTGATCGACCCCGCCCTCTCTTGTCTCCCCGCGTTCCTGACGCCGAAGCCGGGGCTCAACTCCGGCTTCATGATCCCGCAGGTGACCGCGGCGGCGCTGGTGTCGGAAAACAAGCAGCGCGCCTACCCCGCGAGCGTCGATTCCATCCCGACGTCGGCCAACCAGGAAGACCATGTGTCCATGGCCGCGCACGGCGCGCGCCGCCTGCTGCCGATGGCCGAAACCGCCAGCGCCGTCATCGCCATCGAACTTCTGGCGGCCGCGCAGGCCTGCGACTTCCTGGCGCCGCTGACCTCCAGCGCGCCGCTGGAAGCCGTGCGCAAGCGCCTGCGCGCCGAAGTGCCGACGTTGGAAGACGACCGCTATTTCCATCCGGACATCCAGAAAGCGCTGCATCTGGTGCGCTCGGGCGCGCTGGCCGACGCGGTGAAGGGCGTGAAGCTGCCGGAGGCGGTTGCATGAACGCGTCCTGGCTCACCGTCGTTGAAGGCCATGCGCCGCTGATCCTGTCCATGCCGCACACCGGCACGGACCTCGCGGATATCGAAACCAAGCTGGTCTCGCCCTGGATCGCGCGCAAAGACGCCGACTGGTACATCGAGAAGCTGTACGACTTCGGGCGCGAGCTGGGCGCGAGCATCGTGCGCACGGGACTCTCGCGCACCGTGATCGATGTGAACCGCGATCCGACGGGTGTCTCGTTGTATCCGGGCCAAACCACGACCGAATTGTGCCCGACCACCACCTTCGACGGCGAGCCGCTCTACAAAGACGGCCAGGCGCCGGACGACGCCGAGATCGCGCGCCGCCGCACGCAGTTCTACGATCCCTACCACGACGCGCTGAAGACCCAGATCGCGCGCCTGCGCGCCAAACACCCGCGCGTGGTGCTGTATGACTGCCACTCGATCCGTTCCGTGGTGCCGCGCCTGTTTGAAGGCGAGCTCCCGAATTTCAACATCGGCACCAACGGCGGCAAGTCGTGCGACGCCGAATTGGAAGCCGCCGTCGCCGGCGCCTGCGCCAAGACGAACTATAGTCATATCGTGAACGGCCGCTTCAAGGGCGGCTACATCACACGCCACTACGGCCAACCGGCCGAAAACGTGCATGCGATCCAGATGGAACTTGCCTGCCGGGGCTACCTGAAGGAATGCAACGGCCCGGTCGCTGAGAAGGACTGGCCCGTTGGATACGATGCGGACTACGCCGCGCCGATGCGCGCGGCGCTCGACCGAATTTTGAACGCCTGCCTCGATTTCACGAAAAATAACTGACCTCAAGGGGACATCACATGAAGCGTCTGGACAACGCCCGTAAGATCAGCGCGCCGCGCGGAACCGAACTCAACGCCAAATATTGGGTGACGGAAGCGCCGCTGCGCATGCTGATGAACAATCTCGATGCCGAAGTCGCCGAGAAACCGGAAGAGCTGGTGGTGTACGGCGGCATCGGGCGCGCCGCGCGCGATTGGGACTCCTACGACCGCATCGTCTCGACCCTGAAGCGCCTCGAAAAGGACGAGACCCTGCTCATCCAATCCGGCAAACCGGTCGGTGTGTTCAAGACCCATGCGGACGCGCCGCGCGTGCTGCTGGCGAACTCCAACCTCGTGCCGCGCTGGGCGACGTGGGAGCATTTCAACGAGCTCGATAAGAAGGGCCTGATGATGTACGGCCAGATGACGGCCGGCTCGTGGATCTACATCGGTTCGCAAGGCATCGTGCAGGGCACCTATGAGACCTTCGTCGAAATGGGCCGCCAGCACTTCGGCGGAGATCTCGCCGGCAAGTGGATCCTGACGGCGGGCCTCGGCGGCATGGGCGGCGCGCAGACGCTGGCCGCGACCATGGCCGGCGCGTCGTGCCTGGCCATCGAATGCCGTCCGACGTCGATCGAATTCCGCCTGCGCACCGGTTATGTCGACGTCCAGGCCAAGGACCTCGACGACGCGCTCGCGATCATCGCCAAGGCGACGAAGGAAAAGAAGGCCCTGTCGGTGGCGCTGCTCGGCAACGCCGCGGAGATCCTGCCCGAACTCGTGCGGCGCGGCGTGAAGCCGGATGCGGTCACCGACCAGACGTCGGCCCACGACCCCGTCAACGGCTACCTGCCGATCGGCTGGAGCCTCGCGAAGTGGGAAGAGATGCGCCAGAAGGATCCGAAGGCGGTTGCGAAAGCCGCGCGCGAGTCCATGGCCGTGCATGTGAAGGCGATGCTCGATTTCCACAAACAAGGCATCCCGACGGTCGACTACGGCAACAACATCCGCCAGATGGCCTTCGAAGAAGGCGTGAAAGACGCCTTCGCGTTCCCGGGCTTCGTGCCGGCCTATATCCGTCCGCTGTTCTGCCGCGGCGTCGGTCCGTTCCGCTGGGCCGCGCTGTCCGGCGACCCCGCCGACATCGCCGCCACCGACGCCAAGGTGAAGGAGCTGATCCCGCACGATAAGCACCTGCACAACTGGCTCGACATGGCCGCCAAGCGCATCAAGTTCCAGGGCCTGCCGGCCCGCATCTGCTGGGTCGGTCTCGGCGAACGCCACCGCCTGGGCCTCGCATTCAACGAAATGGTGAAAAAGGGTGAACTCAAGGCGCCGATCGTCATCGGCCGCGATCACCTCGATTCCGGCTCGGTCTCCTCGCCGAACCGCGAAACCGAAGCCATGAAGGACGGCTCGGACGCCGTGTCCGACTGGCCGCTCTTGAACGCGCTGCTCAACACCGCCTCGGGCGCCACCTGGGTGTCGCTGCATCACGGCGGCGGGGTGGGCATGGGCTTCTCGCAGCACTCCGGCATGGTGATCTGCTGCGACGGCACCGAAGACGCCGCGCGCCGCATCGAACGCGTGCTGTGGAACGATCCGGCCACGGGCGTGATGCGTCACGCCGACGCGGGCTACGAGATCGCCATCGACTGCGCGCGCGAAAAGGGCCTGGATCTGCCGAGCCTCGCGAAGTAGCGAAGTCCCGGGCGATGCAGCTGCTTCGGTCCTCGGGCTACAAGCGCATGCCGTGGAAGAACGGCGGCGGGGAGACCATCGAGATCATGGTTTCGCCGCCCGCCGCCGACTTCACGTCCATGGATTGGCGCCTGTCCATGGCGACCGTGGCCAGCGACGGTCCGTTCTCGTCCTTTCCGGGCATCGACCGGACGCTGTCGGTTCTCTCCGGCACGCTGCGCCTTTCCATCGACGGGACAAATGTCGACCTGATGGAGATGTCGCCGCCGCACGCCTTTTCGGGCGACGCGGCGACGCATGGCGCGGTGCTGCGGGGGCCGGTGACGGATCTCAACGTGATGACCCGCCGCGCCGGTTTCACGCATGAAGTGCGGCGTCTGTCGGTCATGGGCGAGAAGTCCGTGACGCCGCCGCCCGGCACGCTGATCCTGTTCTGCCATGCGGGCGCGGTGACCCTTCCCGATGGAGAATCTCTAAAAGCGCTCGATACGGCGGTCAGCCGGAGTGCCGGCGCGCCCATGACCTTCCGGGCCGACGTTTTGTCGACCCTTTATGTCATTACAATTACGCCTCGTTAAAGAAAGACAGCGGGTTTTCGCGCTTTTTCACGTTAGTTTTCCTAAATAATATCGTACGCCAACGCGCCTTGTCGGGTGGGTCCCCCGTCCGACAATGATGCGCCTCAACAAGACGTCACCTTGAAGTGACGCCGACGATAATCCCTGGGGTTCACCGCGAGATGACTGTAGTCCACGATGACGCGCATTGAGAGCGGCAGCGAATCGCCCGCATTCTTGAAAAACGCCTGGTACGTGGCCGCGTGGGACAACGAGATCGGCCACGCCCTGACCGCCGTCACCCTCCTGAACGAGAGCATCGTGATGTACCGCGACAGCGCGGGCAAAGCGGTTGCACTCGAGAACGCCTGCCCGCACCGCAAGCTGCCGCTGTCCATGGGGCGCCTCAAGGGCGACGACGTGGAATGCGGCTATCACGGCCTGACGTTCAATCCGCAAGGCGCATGCACGCGCGCGCCGGGCGGCCAGCGCATCCCCAAAGCCGCCTGTGTGCATTCCTATCCGGTGGAAGAGCGTTACGGCCTGATCTGGATCTGGATGGGCGAGGCCGCGAAGGCCGATCCTTCAAAGATCATGAACGTGGACCACTGGGGCGATCCGGCGTGGGGCCTCAACCGCGGCGACGCGATGACGGTCGAGGCCAACTACCTCTATATAACCGACAACCTCCTGGACCCCTCGCACGTCGCCTGGGTGCACCAGACCTCGTTCGGAAACGCCGCCTGCGCGGACAGCGTGCCGGACATGACCGCCGCCGACAACGGCGTCATCGTGTCGCGCTGGATGCGCGACACCGAGCCCGCGCCCTTCTATCAGCCGTTCCTGAAATTCCAGGGCAACTGCGACCGCAAGCAGCACTACGAAGTGCGCTACCCGAGCCATGCGATCATCAAGGCGATTTTCGTGCCGGCGGGCACGGGCGGCGACGACAAGCCGCTCCATAAGGACGTGTTCCTGATGGACAGCTACAACTTCCTGACGCCCATCACCGAAAACCTGACGCGCTATTACTGGTTCCAGATGCGCAACTTCGCGCCGAACGACCGGGCGGTCTCCGCGGCATTTGCGACCAGCGTGCGCACCGCGTTCGAGGAAGACAAAACGATCCTGCAGGCCGTCCACCGCGGCATGAACAACAAGAAGAGCGGCAATATCGACCTCAAGATCGACAAGGGTCCCTTGCATTTCCGCAAGCGCCTGGCGCAGATGATCGCGGCCGAATGAACCTCACCGTCACCTTCAAGAGATCGGGCCGGACCGTGGCCTGGACCGAAGCCGAGTCCCTTCTCGCCTTCGCCGAGCACAACGGGGTCGACGCGCCCTTCAGCTGCGGCGCCGGCGTTTGCGGCACATGCGCCGCAGCCCTGCTTGCAGGGGACGTGACCTACGTCGAAGACCCATTGTATTTGCCCGATCCGGGGGTTGTGCTGCTATGCTGCACAACACCGAAAACATCGGTCGTCCTCGACCTCTAACCGAGTAATCCGCATGACATCCAAGACCGCCGCGCAGGCTCACGTTGGCCCTGCGTTCAACCCCCACGTTGCCGCATTGCCGACCTATAACGCCGGCCTTCCCGTCGCGGTCGCCCGCGAAGTCAGCGGCCATGAGTTCATCGCCCGCCTGGCCAGCAATGAGAACCCTTACGGCTGCTCGCCGAAAGTCATGGCGGCGCTGGCGTCGAGCGCGTTCGAGCCGTGGCGCTACGCGGACCCGGCGGCGCGCGACCTGCGCGCGGCGATCGGCAAATATCTCGGCATCGACCCGGCCCTGATCGTCTGCGGCAACGGTTCGGAAGAAATGATCGCGGCCATCAGCCGCGCCTTCCTGACGCCGGGCGGCCTGGCCGTGACCGTGGTCCCGAGCTTCGGCCTGCACGAGATCGAACCCTTGGCCGTGGGCGCGAAGGTCATCAAGGTGCCGATGACGGAGGATCTGACGTTCGACATCCCGGCGCTCGAGGACGCACTGGCGCAAAAGCCGCAGGTGTTCTTCATCTCGACGCCGTCCAATCCGGTGGGGGTCACACTGGACCTCGCGGCGCTGGAGCGTCTCGCGGCCGCGAGTGGAGAGTCCTGCCTGTTCGTGCTCGACGAAGCTTACCGCGAGTTCACCGCGCCCGGTTTCCCGGACGGCCTTGAGGTCCTGCGCCGCCTGAACGTGCCGCATGTGATCCTGCGCACCTTCTCGAAGGCTTATGGTCTGGCCGGCTTACGTGTGGGTTACGCCGCCTGCTCGAGCCCCGAGTTCGCGCGTGTCATCAACGCCGCCAAGACGCCCTTCAATGTGAATGCCGCCGCGCAACTCGGCGCCATCGCGGCGCTGGAAGACGACGCCTGGATGAAGGACGCCGTCGGCCGCATCAACGCCGAACGCGAGCGCGTGCGCAAGATCCTGGACGGCATGGGCGTCTTCATGGCCCCGTCGCAAACCAACTTCCTGTTCATGGACTGCAAGGGCGACAGCACCGAGTGCGCGCAGTTCATGCTGAAAGAGGGCGTGATCCTGAAAGGCTGGCGGGAAGCCGGGTATGAGCGTTTCATCCGCGTGACCATCGGAGCGAAAGAAGAGAACGAGAAGTTCATCGGCGCGCTGAAGAAGTGGCTGGCGCGCTAAGCTTTCAAGTCTTCTGAAAAAAGAAAAGGCCGGCACTGGAGTGCCGGCCTTTTTTATTTGAGCGCCGCTTTGTTCGAGAGCGGTGTGAGGGACCTTGTTTCGCCCCTCACACGCGTGCCTCAAATTACATGCGCAAGCGCAGGCCCGCGCGGAACGTGCGGCCGAGCGTGTCGTACAGCAGCGGGTTGGCCGGAGCCGCTTCGTAAGTGAAGCCGCCGGGGCCGGGCGCCGCGACCGCCGGGTCCTTATCGAACACGTTCTGGACGTTGAAGTAGGCTTCCATATCCGATTCACCGACGCCGAACTTGTAGGTGAACGCGGTATCGAACCACATCGAGCCCTTGATGTCGTTTTCATCGACAGTGCGGTTGTTGACGGTCGAGACCGGGCAGCCCGTGGTGCACTCGACGTTCGAGTTCAGGTAGACGCCCGAGCTGACGCCGCGCGCGATGATCTGCACGTCGAACATATCGTTCGAGTAGCCGATCGAGGCGCGATAACGCCAATCCGGCACGCCGCTGGCGCCGATGTTCTCGCCCGCGTAATCGCGCGGCACGCTGATGCCGTTCGATTCAAAGCGCTTGATGAAGTGCGTGCCCATGAAGCGGAACGCCAGGTTGCCGTCGGCGCCGTCGACGATCTGATCGAGCGGCATGTTGTAGCCGGCTTCGAAGTCGATGCCCTTGGCGATCTGGTTGACGAGGTTGAACGGCGTGGTGCGGATGAGCGCGATCGAGTTATCCGCGTTGAAATCGATCGCCGAGCAGAACGCCGCCGACTTCGTGAGGAAGCACTGGTCGATGATCTGCTGCACCGAGAGCGAGCCGAGCGCGCCCTTGATGTTCAGATCCCAGTAGTCGACCGACGCGCTGAAGCCCGGCAGGAAGGCCGGCTGCAACACGACGCCGACGCCGGTCATGTCGGACTTTTCCGGCACGAGGTTCGGATTGCCGCGCGTGCTGGAGAAGCCGATTTCGGTGGTCGGCGCGCCGTTGGCCTGCGGACGGAACGGGTTCTGGTACCCCGGGAAGCCCGAGGTGCCGGTGCTGTACAGGTTGTTCAGGTTCGGCGCACGGATGTCGCGGGACTGGGTGACGCGGAAACGGATGTCGTTGACCGGCGCCCAGGTGAGGCCCGCTTTCCACGTCGTGACGTAGCCGGAGGTCGAGTAGTCGGTGGCGCGCACAGCGCCGTTGAACTCGAGCGATTCGGCGAAGGACGTGTCGGTGGCGAGCGGCACCACGGTTTCGAGATAGCCTTCGGTGACGTTCATCTTCGCGCTGAAGACCTGATAGTTGCCGAAGTACCAATCGAAGGCGCGGCTGACCGGGTCGTTGGTGCCTTTGATCTTTTCAATACGGTGTTCGGCGCCGAAAGCAATGGAGACCGGACCGGCCCAGGTTTCGAACGGCGAGCCCGAGAAGTTGACCGCCATGACGTCCTGCTGCGGCACTTCCGTGCGGAAGTCCTTTTCGCCGTTGCCGTGCATGTAGTCGACGACTTCAGCCGAGTTCACGCCGATGCCGAACGGATTGTACGGCACGCAGGTCGGATCGTCGTTGGTGGTGATGGCGTCGGCGTTCACGCGGCAGACCGCCTGGCCGGTGACCGGAGAACGAACGGCGTTGATGGCCTTGGCATAGGCCGATTGTTTGATCACGCCGAAGGTTTCCTGGTGAACGTGCGAGATGCCCTTCTGATAGTAGGCGTCCCAGGTCCAGCCGGTGTCCATCGCGTCGAAGGTGCCGTTGGCGCCGACGACATAACGCTGCACGCGGCGGTCGTTGATGGCGCCGGCGTTGCGCGTGTCGGCGTGCATCGAGCCCATGCGGAACTGCGTGACGCCGAGCGCCGTCATGCGCGCGGCGATTTCCGCCGGAATGAACGGGTTGTCGCTGCTGATGACGATGCTGTCGTTGTCTTCCTTCATACAGCACCAGTTCTGGTTGCCGTTGTGCGTCCAGGACGCCTGCGCGAACACCGTGATGTTGTCGGCGAGGTCGTAGCTGGTGCGCAGGAAGACCGATTGGGTTTCGGAAGCCGAGGTCAGACCGTTTGCATAACGGGTGCCGCGGATGGTGGCCGCGCGCCAGCCGCCGCCGACCATGACCGGGTTCGAGACGATCGAGCCGTACGGGAACGGATACGGACGGCCGTCGTCGCCGAAGGCCATGCCGACAAGACCGTTGCCGACGGTGCTGCCGCCGGCGGCGCACGCCGCGGCCGGAGCGATACACGAGGTGATGATGCCGCCGGCGATGCCGTTCGACACCGAGGTCTGATTGCGCAGGAGACGCGCCGGGACCGAGGTCGACTGACCCGCGCCCGTGCCGTAGGCCGGGTTATCGAGGATCTGCCAGCCCTGCATGTTCCACGGGCGGTCGTTGATCTTCACGCCCGCCGAATCGCTGGCCGAAGCGGAGATGATGAAGTGGCCCTTGCCGCCCTGGAACGGCGTGCCGTAGGTGAGCGAGGTGTCCCACGATTCATTGTCGCCGTAGGTGGTGACGCTGCCGCCGATGTCGGCCTTGAAGCCGGTGAATTCCTTGTCGAGGATGAAGTTGATGACGCCGGCCACGGCGTCGGAGCCGTAAGCGGCGCTGGCGCCGCCGGTGGACACGTCGACGCGGCTGATGAGGGCCTGCGGGATGGTGTTCAAGTCCACCAGGCCGTCGGAGGTCGAACCGACCGAGCGCTGGCCGTCGATGAGGACCAGGGTGCGTTCGACGCCGAGGTTGCGCAGGTTCGGCGTGTTGAGGCCCGAGCGGCCCGAGCTCATGGTCGAGTTGGTGTTCGTCGGCATGATCGAACCGGCGAAGGCCGGGATCGTGTTGACGTAGTCGGCGACGTTGGCCGAGGCGGAGCTTTGCAGTTCCTCGACACCGACGACGGTGACGGGGGTCGGCGCTTCATAACCGTCGCGCACGATGCGCGAACCGGTCACGACGATTTCGCTTTCCACTTCCGGCGCCGCGGCGGCGGCCGCGAGCTGCTGAGCATGGGCGCCGATGGTGGTCGCCAAGAGGATGGCCGTGGCGCTGGCGGTACGCAGGGCCGTGTTCTTCAGGCCGACGCGGTAGCGGCGCGGCCGTGACGCGAAGAGAGTCGTGGTGTTCATGCGGTTTTTTCCCCTTTTTGATCGGACGAAGCCGTCCGGACGCCGTTTGAGATTTATCCCCAATCGCCCGTCACGCTGTGGTGCAGCGCAACATACTCACGCCAGCGATGTCATACGTCGGTAGCACTATAATCAGCCCTTGAATGCAACCGTCCCGAAATTGCCTTCTTCTTTAGCCGATCTAAAAAACGTCGTGATTTCAGGCACTTTGCAGAAAAATCCACATTCAGAACAAGGCTTTGAGAGCCCCTTTTTGGCGCCGGATCCCCGCCCAAAACCTGTGTCATTTCTGCATCGCAACGCAAAAATCCGTCAGATCAGGTAAAGGGACCGGGATGCCGTGCCTCCCAACGCGCGTTTTTCTGCCGTCTCGTGATTTCAAAAAATATGCCTATTGGGGGCGATTCGTCTAGACAAATAGCGCCGGGAAGGACGAAGCCGCTTCGCAGGTGCACACAAATAGGCGCGGATTTGCGGGGGTTTTGGCGCGTCCCGGAGCGCCGCCCCGCGCCCGTCCGCCGCGTGAAGACGGCGCGCTCAGAAGGCCGCCGGCGGACATCCGCGCGGTCCACTTGACATATATTTGACATATCACTGTCACAGGGCCTTCGCGGCAAAATTGGCGGGTCAACCGCCCGTGTTGACGTAAATTATTGATTATAAATACTTATCTCGCCTTCCCATTTGTTCGGCCGCTCGATACTTAAAGGGCGCTTCCCGCCCGGCGTTCGCATCGGGCGACCGACCCTCTTCCGTTCAACCCGATCCATTCGAGGCGCCGCCCATGTTCGCCTGGTTTCAAGCGCTGATGCCGCGTGAAGACCGCTTCTTCCAGCACTTCAACCGTCATGCGGAGACCCTGGTGGAAGGCGCCAAGGCGCTGCGCCGGCTTCTGAACGGCGGCTCCGGAGTGGCGGCGGCGGCGGCGGACGTGTACCGCTTTGAAGACGCGGCCGACGCCATCACCCGCGACGTCATGCAGTTGGTGCGCCGCTCGTTCATCACGCCCTTCGACCGCAGCGACATTCAGGACCTGGTGAGCGCGCTCGACGATTCCATCGACCAGATGAAGAAGACCGCCAAGGCGGTGCTGCGGTTCGAAGTGGAGACGATGGAGCCCGAGATGGCGGCCATGGGCGATCACATCCTGAAAGCGGCGACGCTGACAGTGGAAGCCGTGAAGATGCTGAGCGCGCTGCGCGAAAACAACGCGCGCCTGCACACCATCACCGAAGAGATCGTGCATCTCGAAGACGACTCCGACGCCCTGAACGAAGCCGGCATCAAGGCGCTGTTCAAGAAATACCGCGACGGCAACGCGATGAACTACCTGGTGGGCATCGAGATCTACGACCATTTGGAAAAGGTCATGGACCGCTTCGAGGACGTGGCCAACCGCATCAGCGGCATCGTGATCGAACAGGTCTGATCCCACATGGAGATCCTGATCGGCCTTATCGTCGTCGCGCTGCTCTTCGACTTCATGAACGGCCGCAACGACGCGGCCAACTCGATCGCGACCATCGTCTCGACCCGCGTCTTGTCGCCGCGCGCGGCCATCGCCTGGGCGGCCTTCTTCAACTTCGTCGCCTTCCTGGTGTTCGGATTGAGCGTGGCCAGCACCGTGGGCAAGGGCATCATCTCGCCCGAGATCATTTCCGACCATGTGATCTTCGGCGCGCTCATCGGCGCGATTTCGTGGCAGATCGCGACGGGATATTTCGGCATTCCGTCCTCGAGCTCGCATGCGCTGATCGGCGGTCTCGTCGGCGCGGGCCTTCAGGAAGCGGGCACGAGCGCCATCGTGTGGCAGGGCCTGGCCAAGACCGCGAGCGGCATCGTCTTGTCGCCGACCGTGGGCCTGACCATCGCGCTGCTGCTGGTGCTGATCGTGTCCTGGACCTTCGTGCGCGTCGCGCCGGCGCGCGCCGACGCCATTTTCCGCAAGGCGCAATTCGTCTCGGCCTCGCTCTATGCCCTGGGCCACGGCGGCAACGACGCGCAGAAGACCATGGGGATCATCACCGCGCTGCTGTATGCGCACGGCGAGCTGAGCGGCGATTTTCACGTACCGTTCTGGGTGGTGGTGAGCTGCAACGCCGCCATGGCGCTGGGCACGCTGCTGGGAGGAATGCGCATCATCCACACCATGGGCTCGCGCATCACGCGCCTTCAGCCCGCGCAGGGCGTGTGCGCGGAAACCGCCGGCTTCATCACATTGTTCATGGCCACCGAACTGGGCGTGCCGGTTTCGACCACGCAAACCATCACGGGCGCGATCATCGGGGTCGGCGCGGCGAAGCGCGTCAGCGCGGTGCGCTGGGGCGTCGCGCGCGAGATCCTGATCGCCTGGATCGTCACCATGCCGGCCGCGGCGGTGGTGGGCGCGCTGTTCTGCTGGGTTTCGAAATTCTTCTGGTAGCGCTTACCAGAACGGCTTCGCGTTCCTGAGATCGGCGAGGTGCTTGCCGGCGCGTTTTTCGGCGGCGGCGGCGCGCGCCTCGAGGCGCGTGACCACCGCTTCGGCGGCGGCCTTCCGCGGCGAACGCTTGGCCAGTTCACCGAGCAGGTCACGGGCGCGGCCGACATCGTTGAGGTGCCCGAGATCGTCCAGCACGGGTTTCAGGAGCGCCAGGAACTTCCCGGCTTTACGCTTGGGATAAAGGCCGCCGTAGAGCTCGATATTGTAGCGCAGGTTCTTGCCGGCGATGCGCAAGCGGTGGCGGTCCCCGACGGACTGCCGCTCGAAATGACGGCTCCGGCGGCGCACGCGGCCGAATAATTCGGAAAGGATATCGCCGGCCGCGTCGCGGGCGCGGATTTTCAGTTTGCGGCCGTGCCGCGACGCCGGCAGATCCTCGAACCAGCGCATGACTTCGAGCACGGCCATCGTGGTCTTGCGCGAGGCCAGCGCATCGACGGCCCGCACCAGCGCGCGGCTTTTCCAGACGCCGGCCGCGCTCTGGACGTCCTCGATGTCCTCTTCGTCCTCCGGCTCGGACATGAGCTCGGACATGCGCTCGGTCAGGGCTTCCCAATCGCGGGCCGGGCCAAGGCATTGGAGGAGATACTTGAGTTTCAGGCGCACGGATTCGTATTCGGTTTCCGGCAATAGGTTGCGCGCGCCGTAAAGCGCCGAACGCAGGCGGCGCATGCTGACGCGCATCTGGTGAATACTGGCCGGGTCCTGCCTGCGCGCGCCGGCCATATTGGCCAGGAACTGGGCGAAGTGGCGCCGGGCGGCGGCGCGCAAGACTTCGGCCAGCGTATCGCCGGCCTTCGCCCGCGGCGCCTCGGCTTTCACGGAGACGGTGGCGGCGCCGGGCGACAGGAGCGCGTATCCACGGTCCGATTTTCCGCAAGGCTCGATCTGCACCTGGGTTTTCGCGACGATCTCGAGCGCCAGCCGGTACACGGCGCTGAGCGGGCCTTTTTTGAGTTCGATCTCGATCTCGGACACCGCGGCCCGGCCGTCGTCGCGCCCGAGGACGCGGATCTCGCCCTCGTCGCGCACGATCTCGATCTCCGTGCCCGGCGTGGGGCTGAGGACAAAGCCGCTGCGCGCGATGACGGTGCGGAAGCGCGGCAACAGGCGGATGTCTTTCCAGACCTGGCGCAGCTTGCGGCCGCTATGGGTGTTGAGAAGCTCGGGCGCGGCGGCCGCGACCCGGTCGCTCCATTCTCCCCTGGTCAGCGCTTCGCCGCCGGCCGGCGTCTGTTTGAGGGTCTGGACGAAACAGTCGCCTTCCTCGCGCACGCGCAACGAGAGGCCCTTGGCGTGAAGGTCGTCCTTGGCCGTGTCGAAATAAACCGCGTGCAGGTTCTTCGTGAAGGCCGAGCCCTTCACCGCGCCTTTTTGCAAACGCGCGAGAGCCGCCTTCAAGCGCACCGGCGTTCCGCGAAGCTTAAGTTCGATTTCAGCCATGGGTCTGTCGCAAAAGTTTCTCACATCGACACGGCGCCCGCCACTCCGCGCGGGTTGAGCCCAGAAGAGAAAAGCGCCCGCTCCCGGCGGGGAGGGGGCGCTTTCGCTTTGGAAGAGGCCCGGTTTTAGAAGTTCACGCTGACTTCGGCGCCGAAGGTGCGCGGGGCGTTCAGGTTACCGTAATCACCGAGGGTCGCACGGTTCGCCGGGTCGCGGCGGTAGACATGCGTTTCGTTGAGCAGGTTGCGCGACCACAGCGAGAACGCGGCGAAGGCGCCGCGGCCCACATCGATGTCCGCGAGCGACAGGCGGGCGTTCATGATGAACGACTTGTCGTTCTTCACGTCCGTCTGGTCGAAGGTCTGCGTCGCGTCGGCGTAGTTGCCGTCGAGATGGGCCTTGAAGGTGAACGAGTCGTACGGACGGGCGTAGTCGAGGCCGGCCGAAGCCGCGTTCTTCGGCGTGAAGACGATGAACACCGGCTGCGCGACGTTGTTGAACGGGTTCACCGTCGGCGGGATCTTCGTGGTGGTGTAAGCGTACGAAGCGTTGGCCGTCAGGTCGTCGGTCAGCTTGACCGTGCCTTCCAACTCGACGCCGCGGATTTTCGTGGTGCCCGGGGCATTGACGGTTTCGACGGTGTTGCGCGTCGAGCCCGGGATGACGCCGGCGACCACGCTGAAATCGATCTGGCTGCCGGTACGGTCCATCATGTAAGCGGCCATGTTGAGGCGCACGCGGCGGTCCAGGAGTTCTGTCTTCGCGCCGATTTCGTAGGAGTTGACCTTTTCCGGGCCGAACGGGCGGTAGGTGAGCGAGCGCGAGCTGGCGCCGCCCGAGCGGTAACCGGTCGAGAACTTGCCGTACACGTTGACGTCTTCGTCGATGTCGTAAGCCAAGGTGACCATCGGATCGACGCGGTCGTTCGCGCTTTCGAACGTCAGGTTCGTCGGCAGGTTGTTGATGGTGAAGAGCTTGCCGTTCTTGTCGTCGTGGGTATAACGCGCGCCGGCCGTCAGGTGCCAATCGTCGGCGAAGGTGTAGGTCCCTTGCGCGAAGGCGGCGTAGCTTTTGGCATAGGCGACGCTGGCGCGGTCGATCACGCGGCGGCCCGGGAGGGTCAGCGCCGGATCGAGGATCGTGTAGCCCGTGCCGTCCGCGTTCCACTGGTTGGTGTTCGGCGTCGCGGCGTCGTCCTCGACGCGTTCCTTGAAGTAGAAGAGACCCGCCACATAATCGAAGTTGTCGCCGGCCCTGCCGACCGCCTGGACCTCCTGGCTGATCTGCCACTGCTTCAGGGTCGCGAGGCTGTAGCGGCTGAACGCGGCGCCCGCGACGAATTGCGGGACGCGGTGCGCGCCGCCCGAGTTATCCCACTGGTCCACGGTCACGCGGCGGTAGGCCGAGATGGAGCGGATTTCGAGATTGTCGTTCACATCCCAGTTCAGGTGCAGCGCGTGGCCGCGGGTCTTGTCGACGGACGGCTGCTGCGGCACGCCGATTTCTGCGACCTTCTGACGCTCCGCGCCTTCGACCTTCACGATCGGCGGCAGCGGACGGATCTGGCCCGATGGCAGGGCACCCGAGGCCGGACCGATCACGAGGTTGTTCGGATTGTAGTTCAGGAGCTGGCTGTAGAACGGGCTGTTCTTTTCGTTGCCGACGTCGAAAGAGTAGTCGGCGCGGACGTCGCCGGCTTCATAGCGCGCGGCGAACTTGGCGCCGCGGCGGTCGAAGTAGTTCCACCCCGTCTGGCCGGCGAGCGGGTTCTTGGTGGTCGGGCGCTGATACTGCACGACGCCGTCGATCTTGAAGCTGAGGTTGCCGACAGCCGGCAAATCGATGTGCAGTTCGCCGTTGTGGGCGCCGTAGTTGCCGACGCCGGCGGTGCCGCGCACGCCGAATTCGCCCGTCGGGGCCTTCGTGACGAGACTGAGCGCGCCGCCTTCGGTATTACGGCCGAAGAGCGTGCCCTGCGGGCCTTTCAGCACTTCCACGCGCTCGATGTCGAGCATCGCGGCGTTGAGGCCGTGCTGACGGCCGAGGTAAACGCCGTCGAGATAAACGCCGACGCCCTGTTCGCGGGCCGGCTGGTTGGCGTCGAGCGGCACGATGCCGCGGATGCCGATGGTGAGCGCGGACTGGCGCGCTTCGAAGGTGGCGATGCGCAGACCCGGGATCGCGCCGTCGGCGAGATCGAGCAGCGCCTGGACGTGGCGGTCTTGCAGGTTTTCAGTGTTGACCACCGAGATGGCGATCGGCGTGTCCTGCAGGTTGGTTTCGCGCTTGGTGGCCGTGACGACAATTTCATCAAGGACGTCGGACGACGAGGCCGCGGCCACTTGCGTTTGCGAAGCGCCCTGCTCGGCGATCGCCGGCGAAGCCGCCATGACTCCGAGCGCCGCGGTCGCAAGCAGGCGCCAGCGAAGAGCCGTTCTATCGTTCATTTTATCTTTCCCCCGACATGGGTGTGGTGGTTGCGAATGCGGGGGCAATCTACTCAGCGAGTCGGACGGGTTTGTTACAGTGAAAAGGTGTTATTATGACAAAAAGCGTCGGCGCCGCGGGGGGACGGCGGGCTTGCGCGATCCGGCGCAAACGTCATGAAAGTTTCATATTTTCCTCATAATAGTTTCATTTTGAATTTCGCATCCGCGCGCTCATGATTTCCCTGTCGCCGTTTAATTAAAGGGAGATGCCGATGAAAAACCTGGCGCTGTGTTCCGCTCTCGTTGCTTGTTTTGCCGCCGCGCCGGCGATGGCCGCGACGACCTCCGAAGCGCAGGTCTACGCCGCCGTTCAGAACAAGGAATGGACCAAGGCCGAAGCTTTGCTGCGTGAAGGACTGAAGCAGACTCCGAGCGACGCCCAACAGCTCTTGAACCTGGCCTATGTGCTGCAAAGCGCCGGCCGCAAGGACGAAGCTTCGGAAATCTACGGCAAGGTCCTGGCGATGGACTCGAACCCGATCGTCACCATGGACTCGGACGAGAAGCTGAAGGCGAAAATACTGGCGAAGCGCCGCATGACCGCGATGGCGGCCCAGCCCTAAAACGGCATTATCGGGCGGCGCGCGGAAGCGCCGCGAGCGCCGCCAGAATCTCGTCCTGATGCCAGGCGAGGAGTGCTTCGAGGTTCTCGAAGATCGACGCGCGCGCATCGGCACTCGGCGCCGCGCCAATCAAACCTTCCACGGTCATCTTCGCAAACGCGCTGAGCTCTTCGAGAGCCTGACGGCGCGCCGGAACGGAAGCAATCCGGCCGGCGGCGTCGAAGCGCGCGGTGAGCATCGTATCGAGTTGACGCACCAGCATGGTCGTTTCGGCGTCCATGACCGGCGCCGCTCCGACAGGTACATTGATCCCACCCGCATATGCCGACACATCGCCCGATCCGCGCACGGCGGCAAAGCTTTCGTGCGACGCGAGGATGAGAAGCGCGATGATGAAAAACGTCCTGAACATGACGTTCTTGTTTCACGCGGCGGCGCCGAGCGACAAGCCCCCGCCCCCTATTCTTCATCCAACTGTCATCAATCGGCCCGGCGCGAACGGCGCGGGACCGGCGGGCGCACCCGCGCTTTTCCAAATTCGTTAGAACGCGAAGACCGCGCCGATGTCGAGGGACCCGCGCCCCGCCTCTTCGGGGTCGCCGACGGTGCGCGCGGATTTGAGCAGGAGTTCGATGGCGCCGCGCGCGTTTATTTCCGGTTTGGCCTGCATGATCAGCGCGAGACCGCCGGCGACGTAGGCGGCGGAAACCGATGTGCCCGAGACGCGCCGGCAATATTGGCCGCCGCAGTCGGTGATCACATCCTCGCCGGGCGCGATGATGAACCATCCGCTGGTCAGCCCCGCGCGGTTGGACCACGGCGCGAGACTGCCGTCCTTGCGCGCGCCGCCGACGACGACGATACCGCCTTCGAAACGCGGATCGGTGGCGTAACGGGCGGGCCAGGACGGCTGGCCGCTGGATTCGTTGCCGCTGGAGATCACGATGGCAACGCCGGCGTCGACCGCGCGCTGCAGCGAGGCTTCGAACTTCGGGCCGAATCTTTGGTCGGCGCGGAACGGCAGCACGGCCACCTTCGCGCCTTTCTCCACCGCGTAATCGAGCGCGCGGGCGATGTCGCGCGGGTAGAATCCGCACTGTCCCTTCCACCCCCCGTCGAAGTCGGCGCGCACGGACAGGACGGTGGCGTTGTAAGCGACACCGGCCAAACCATGACCGTCGAGCTTGGAGCCGAGCGGACCCGCGACTTCGTCGCCATGGCGGTCCGCCAGAATGACTTTGCGTTCCGGATTGAGATCGGTGGAGAGCGGCGAGAGGTTCTTGCCGAGTTCGCCGCGCTTCTTGTCGATGCCGCAGTCGATCAGCGCCACCGTGACGCCGCGCCCCGTGAAGCCGGCGTCGTAGGCGGGCTGCGCATTCACCGCGCGCAAACCGGTGCTGAGATTGTATTCCACCGAGCCCTTCCAGGGCCCTTTGGGCGCGCAAGCCGCGAGCGCCGCGGCGGCAATGACGCCCGCAAGGCGAAGCGTGGAGTGTTGGAAGCGCATGGAAAGGCCTCGTCTCCCGAAAGGTCGTCACCTCTAAAATTACACCCCACGCCCCGGGTTTAGGGAGGCCCTTCCCGGCGGCGGCGGACAATTATCGGGCCAAAAAGATGGAATGTTCGGCACATTCCAGACGTCTTATTTTATTGGCCCTTCAGGCGCCGGCGCGCCCGCATCGCGGGAACAATGAAAAGCCCTCCCCGTTTCACCGGGAGCCGCCCCCGCTGGAATTTCCGCACCATGGACCGCGCCGCGCCGCCCGCCGTCTTCGCCCCGCCCTCGCTACGGCCGTGGCACAAGAAGGCCGTGATCGACGGGATCAAGTCTCTCATTCCGTTCCAGAATGCCGCGCGCCGGCTCAAACGAAAACTCTTCCCCTACGAGACCCAGCCCGACCGCGACTGCGACCTGGTGCAAGACGCGCGCGACCAGCTTTTGAAGCTCGCCGAACTGGGCGTGAAGATCGAAGGCGCGGCGGTGGTGGAGATTGGAACCGGCTGGAATCCGGTGCTGCCCCTCATGCTGCGGCTTTACGGCGCGGGCAAGGTCATCACCTTGGATCGGGAGCGGCTTCTCGACGGCCACACGGTGCGGACAGGGATCGATTCACTGTCCCGGATGCGGGCCTTGTTCGCAGACCGGCTGGCGGCCGCCGGCCTCACCGCGAACTTCGACGTCCTCAAGCTCGGCGCCGCGGCCTGGGAGCGCGCGCTGCTCGACCGCGACATCGACTACCGCGCACCGGCCGATTTCCGCCGGCTCCCCGAGCGAATCGCCGACATCATCATCTCGCGCGATGTGTTGGAGCACGTTCCGCCCGGCCTGCTGGCCGGCATCATGACCGCGTCCTATCGCATCCTCAAAGACGACGGCATCATCTGCCACAAGATCGATATGACCGATCACTGGGAGCATCTGGACAAGTCGATCTCGCCGGTCAATTTTTTGAAATATGACGGCCTGGCCTGGAAGCTCGCAGGCCTCAATCCGCAAAACTACCAGAACCGGCTGCGCCGCTTCGAGTTTGTCGAGATGGCCGAGCGCGGCGGGTTCAATGTGATCGCGGCCGCAGGGTATCCCGACACCCGCGCCCTCACCGCCTTGAAGGCGATGCCGGTCATCTCGCGCTATGCGGCGGTCCCGCACGACGAACTGGCGGTCTTGCACACTACCCTCGTCGCACGGAAGAACACATTTACACCTCGGTGAAGCGCCACTTTGCCGCGACGTTCCATTTGCGGGCCTGGATCTGCTTCGTCGCCCACGCCAACGGCTCCGCGGCTTCGACCATGCCGAGTTTGACGGCATAGACCAGCGCGCCGCGCGTATATGTCAGATAGGTCATATCGTCCTCGGCCCAGGTATCGGGATCGCCGACCGTTTTCCCGGTCATGGATTTCGTGAGCTCCCACGCCTCGGCCCAGGACTGCGCGACCGGCGCGGTCTTGGAGGCGCGCAGGATCACGCGATACGGGGTCGCATAGGCGCGCACCCAGCCGCGCGCGCCGCTGGTGCGGTCGATGGTGCTGTGGATCGCCCACTGGAACGCGGGCTTCCAATCGGAGAAGCCCATGTAGATCACCCAGCCGATGATGGTCGCCAGGAACTCGTCCTGCCACGGATCGACCCAGGTGCCTTCCGGCGCTTGGGGCTCGCCGCGGCTGTTCTCGAGGACGCCGACGACATGGAAGCGCTGACGTTCGGGCCGGTCGCTGTAAACGTAGTTCTGCTCGAACCACTGACGCGTCTGATCGAGCTGGGTCTTCCAATAGCTGCAATCGAGCAGCCATTTCGGGGTGACGGCCTGGGTGCTGCGCGTGGCCTGCGCGAGGGTGCGCAGGTTCCATGCGAGAAGACGCGGCTGCACGCCCGAGGGACGGTATTGCGCCGGCAGCGCACCCCAGTTCCATGTCGCCTGGAACTGCAGTTCCTCGAGGAAATAGGCGTCCTCGGTCAACAGGAACGGAACATAGGACAAGGCCGGCTGGTGCGCGCTGTCGAGGGTGATCGGCGAACCCGCGGTTTTGACCTGTGGCGATCCCGCGTTGGCCGCGTTGTACCAGGTGGCGTTCGGATACCGGCGGAAGTCGAACGGGCCGGACTGACTCTCGTCGCGGATATGCCAGGGCATGGTGCCCGCGGCTTCGGCCTGCGACATCAGGAGTTCGAGCGCCCCCTTGTCCCAGGTCTGGAGGAACTTGGCCTGCGGCTCGGTGACGGGACCGATATCGGACCGCTCGCCGGTATTGGGCATATAGGCCTGCACCCCTGCGAGGCGCATCACGGTGTAGGTGCTCTGGCCGACGGCAAGCTCCACGTCCGCATTGCCGGCGCCCGTGGTGCGCGCCTGAACCTCGGCCGCCGTCATCAACAACTTCGAAGCGTTGTTGTAGTTGCCCGCGGTGAACTGGGTGACGATGTCGAGATCGACATAATCGCCGCTCGGCAGCGGCATCAACTTCAATGCCTGGGCCGGCGCATGCGATGGGCCCGCGAGTTCGTACGGCGGCAGCAGGCCGTACCGCATCAGCTTCCTGGTATCCGCGATCACGGGGCGCGGCGCGGACTGCCAGCGCCAGCGCGCGAACCAATAATGTTCGGGGACATCGATGCGCGCGAGGACCTGGGGCCCGCGCGAAATGACGGCGGTATAGGCGCCGAGGTTCGCTGGCGTTTGGCTGAACACGCGGCCCAGCTCGAACACCACTTCGACGCGCTCGCTGTTACGATCCGGGCGGAAGAAGACGGTGAGCGGAACGTCCGCGGCTTCGGCACGCACGCAGCGCTGCACGAAAGTTTGCGAGGGCGGCGTGTAGTCGCCGAGATCCTGGCCCGCCTCTTCGTGGAATTCATAGGCGCGCCCGGCGATGGTCACCACCGCCTTCAAGGCAGGCGCGGCCGTTTGCGCGCGCAGCGGCCGCATGTTGAGCGCGGCAAGACCCGCCGCACCGGCACCAAGTGCGTTTCTACGATTGATCCCCGTCACGCCCCAACTCCTCTCCACATAACACCACCAGCCGGTGGCCCTAAAATGGAGGCGTGACGAAAAGCGCGGGCATGAACACACGCAAAGAGAGTGAAGACCTCTCGGCGGTGTTGCCCTTACGGTTCGGCACTGCCCCCGGCCCGGTCCCGGTTTTGTGAGCAGCGCCTTTTCACAGCAAGCTGTAACTCCCCGCGCACAAATCTCATGCGTGTGACATGTTGATTCGGCGTAAAAAATTGTCCGTGAAAATTCTGCAATGTGCATCGCGCACGGATCACGCGGCAGAGCGGAACAATCGGCGGCGCAGAGCGGTTCAGTTCACAGTTGCCGCTGGGACCCGCGTGAATAATGCAAGTGATCTACACTTCCGCGAGCACGCCTCGCCCGCCCGTTCCGTTGCATGTTGTCCTGTACGCATTGATTCCGGAGGACCGCGCCTACCGGCCGATCCCGCGCCGGCCGCTGCTGTTCGTGCGCAACCGCCTGCGGCGCTGGGCCGAGTTGCTGTCGTGGCGGTTTCTCGGCCGCTGGCGCGCGCACTACAGCACCTTCAAGGACCGCGACGACACCAACCGCGGCGACATCGCGATCCGCATGGGCGTCAAACGCCAGATCGAACGCGCCTTCGCGAACCATGAGATCACCATCACGGATCTGCCGTGGGGCAGCCTCGCCATGGCGTTGAAGATGACGCCCGCGCCGGATCTACTGGTCATCGCCGGCGGCGGCTTCTTCTTCGCCGACCGCGACGGCCGCCTGCCGCAGCGCTTCAAGGACGATGTGAAGGTTCTCGAGAAGCTGTCCTGTCCCGTCGCGGTTTGCGCCGTGGGCCTTAATTGGCTGATCGAGGGCAGCGATCAAAAGATATTCCGCTTCCACCCGGAAAGCCGCGCGGATGTGCGGCAGTTCCTGTCGCGCGCGACCCTGGCGTCGGTCCGCGATGCAACGACGCAGCGTGCGCTTGGAAGCGCCGGCCGCCGGCCGCTGCCCGTCATTGTCGATCCGGGCTTCCTCGTGGCCGAGCCGCCCACGATGCTGCGCACCCCGGATCCCAGCCGGCCGCTCGAAGTCGGGATCAACATGGCCTTCCACGGTGCGCATACCAGCCATACCAGCCAGTGGATGCTGCCGCTGATGCTGCGCATCGTTAAGCGCCTGCGCGACGAGGCCGGATGCCGCTTCACCTACTTCGTGCATTCCGACGGCGAAGCGGGCCTCGCGCGCGCATTGAAGCTCGCCGGCGTTCCGCTCGATGTCGTCCATGCCGACGTGGACGACATGGTTGCGGCGTACCGGCGCATGGACATCCATATCGGACAGATGCTGCATTCGGCGATCCTGGCCATGAGCGTCGGCACGCCCGCTTTAAGTCTGGCCTACGACGTCAAGTCGGCCGGCTTCTACAATCTGCTGGGTCTCGACGAGTTGTGCCTCGATGCCGCGGCGGCGAGCGAAGAGGAGATCGTGAGCTGCGCGAAAGCGCTGATCGAGGGCCGTCACGCGGTGGCGGCCAGGTTACGGGCGCGGCGCGCGGAGTTGGAGGCGGAGTCCAGGGACTTCTACGCCCAGGTCGCCGCGCTGGTGGCGCCGTGCCGTTCCGGGCGAATCCCAGCTTTGCACGCCGCCGACGGGGCCCGTTCCCGGAGCCGCGGCGCGTCGCACTAACCCCTTCAAATTCAATGACTTATAACCCAGGACGCCGCATCCTGGAGAGGCTTCGTGCGCGCCGCTTGCGCTATGCGGCGGTTTCTGCCCTATTTTCGGAAAGAGTTAGCTGCTTTTGTCAATCCGGGGGGAATGATGGCAACGATCCAGCAACTGGACGCAATCGATAAGAAGATCCTGTCGGTCCTGCAGAAGGAAGGCCGCTTGAGCGTTTCGGAACTCGCCGACCGCGTCGGCCTGTCCGCCTCTCCTTGTTTGCGGCGCATGCGCCAGCTCGAGGACTCCGGAACCATCGCGCGCTACGTCGCGATCCTCGACAAGGAATCGGTGGGTCTGCCGATCAGCGTGTTCGTGGCGGTGAAACTGAGCAAGCAGCCCTATTCGGAAGCCGCCACCATGTTCTCCAAGGAAGTCGCGCGCTGGCCGGAAGTGATGGAGTGCTACGTCGTCACGGGACCGGTGGATTACCTGCTGCGTGTCGCGGTCGCCGATGTCGCGTCCTTCGAGCGCTTCCTGAAACTGCGGGTGCGAAACCTCGAATATGTCGCCTCGGTCGAGTCCAGCTTCTGTCTCGACGAAATAAAATCCACGACGGCGCTGCCGATCACGTAAACAAAAAAGGGGAGCCTCTCGGGCTCCCCTTCTCGTCTCACATCACCCCGGCTTAGTACTTGAAGCGGACCCCGGCATGGAACTGCCGGCCCATGATGTCGTAGATCGTGAGCGCGCCGGAGCCGGTGAAGAAGGCCGCGCCGAGCGAACCGGCGACCTGCGGCGGATCCTTGTCCATCAGGTTTTCCACCGACATGAAGGCTTCCAGCGCATCGCCGTCGATCTTGTAGCTGAACGCGAGATCGAAGTAGTTGGCGCCGGGGACATCGTTGTTGTTGATGGTCGGGTTCTGCGCCGTCGTCGCCGGGCAGCCGGTCGTGCATTCCACGAACTGGCGGTTATAAACGCCGTCGCTGACATGACGCATGGTGAGCGAGGCCGTGAACGGATCCAGGCTATAGGTGGCCGAGATGTTCGCCTTGAACTTCGGCGCCCAGAAGCCGGACGACGGCGCATTGCCCATGCCTTCGGCGTTCACGCCCGCGCCTTCGATCGTCAGGCCGAGAACGTCGATGGTGCGCATCCGCAAGGCCCGCGTTCCCATGAAGCGGAACGTCAGGTCACCGTCCATGCTGTCGGCCAGCGAGGCCAGCGGCAAGCGGTAGGTGGCTTCGAAGTCGATACCGCGCGCCGTTTGCGATAGCACGTTGGCGGGCAGGATCGAGACGTGCGTCAGCGTGCCGGCGGCATCGCGTGTCACGAAGGTGCAGAGATAGGCGTCGCCCGCGTGGCAACGATCGACGTACTGCTGCGCGCCGAGGCTGGTGATCGCCCCTGCGATCTTGATGTTGTAGAAGTCGACGGAGGTCGTGAAGCCGTCGAACCACGACGGCGCGTAGACGGCGCCCACGCCCGTTGTATTCGCGATTTCAGGCTTCAGGTTCACGTTGCCGGACGTGGTGGTGAAAATCGACAGAGTCTGGCCGTTACGCGGATCCAGGAGCGTGCCGGTATTCACGCGGCCGTAGTTGAACAGCTCGCCCAGGTTCGGCGCACGGATGTCGCGCGAACGCGTGGCGCGGAAACGCAGGTCCGAGAACGGCGTCCAGGTGGCGCCGACTTTCCAGGTCGTCACGAAGCCGGAGGTTGAATAGTCGGTGAAGCGCGCCGCGGCGTTGAGATCGAACGCCTCGGCCCAGGCCTCGCCCTTGGCGAGCGGAATGACGGTTTCGAGGAAGCCTTCGGTCACGTTGAACTTGCCGAAGCTGGCGTGATAGTTGCCCGCGAACCAGGAATTGGCTTCGTCGTCCGGATTGGGAACGCCGCTGACTTCTTCGCGGCGGTGTTCGATGCCGAGCGCGAGCGAGACCGGGCCCGCCCACAGGTCGAACGGCTCGCCGTTGGTGCTGAGGGAGGCCACGTCCTGGCTCAGGATCGTGTGGCTATGCGAGGTGCCGCGCACGTAGTTGAGCGCCGCCTCGCTGTTTACGCCGATCCCCATGGGGTTGTAGGGCACGCACGACGGATCGTCATTGGTCGTGACGGCGTCGGCGTTCACGCGGCAGACGATGGCGCCGTTGGCATTGCGCACGGAATCGATCGCGCGCACATGACGCGCATTGTGGATAACGTTGCGGTTATTCGACGAAATGTGCGTCTTGCTCGTCTGATAGTAGGCTTCCCACGCCCAGTTGGAATCGAAGGCGTCGAAGTTGCCTTCCGCTCCAACGACCCCGCGGCGCAGCGTGGAGATGTTGTTCTGGATCATCGGCCCGACGTCGTCGTTGACCGTGCCGAGGGTGAACTGCGTCAGGCCTTGCGTGGTCATCTGGGCGGCGATGGCGGCCGGGATGTAAGGATTGTCGGCACGGATGGTCAGGTTGCCGAGGTTCCAGCTGCGAAGGTCTTCCGAGTAGCCTTCGATCTGCGAGAACTGGTACATCGCATAGACGTTGAAATTGTCGGACACGTCATAGCCGAGACGCGTGAACAGATTCTGGCGCGACATCTTGAAGGCAAGGTCCGAGAGCTGGTCGAAGCGCGTGAGCTTCCAGTCGCCGCCGACCATGTAAGACCCGCTGATGATCGAACCGTAGTTCAACTGCGCCGGTGCGCCTCCCGGCCCGAAATAGGTGCCTTTCAACGGGCCGGCGGTAATCAAGCCGCCGGGCGTCGCCGCCGCGAGACCGAAGTCGAAGACTTCAAGCAGGCGCGGCTGGCCGTTGGTGGCCGTCCAGTTGGGATTATTGATGACCGCGGCGTTGTGGTCCTGGCGCCAGCTGCGCGGCGCGCCGTGGATGCCGTTGTCGTAAGCATGCTGGCCCGAGATGAGGAAATGGCCGCGGTCGCCGGCGAAAGGAAGGCCCGCCGACAGGTTGAGTTTGTAGTTGGCGCCGTCACCGGCGCTGTTGATGCCGCCTTCGACGTTGCCCTTCACGCCGGTGAATTCGCGGTCGAGCACGAAGTTGACGACGCCGGAGAGCGCGTCGGAGCCGTAGGCCGCCGAGGCGCCGCCCGTCACCACGTCCACACGCTGGATGAGGCCGTCCGGCATGATGCCGACATCGACTTCGCCCGAGAGGCTGGAACCGACGATGCGCGCGCCGTCGAGCAGCACGAGCGAGCGGGACCCACCCATGCCGCGCAGATTCAGGTTGCTGACCCCGGTGATGCCGGTGACGTTCAAGGTCGCCGACCGGCCGCGCGGCAGAGCGCTGTTCGAGAAACTCGGGAGGCGTGAAACGGTTTCGGCAAGGTTGTTGCGCGCGGCGAGATTGAGTTCGTCGGCGCCGAGCACGGAGACCGGCGTCGGGGCTTCATAGCCGTCGCGCACGACGCGTGTGCCGGTGACCGTGATTTCATCGATTGCCGCCTGCGCGGTTTGCGCTTCGGCGCCGTAGGCGGCCGGCATGGCCGCGATCATGGCAAAGGCGCTGGCGGCCGTTACCAGACGTGAACGTACGCGCGGCGTAACGAAATGAACGGTCTTTCGCATGGATGTTCCCCCGATGAATGGAACTTCGCGCGCGCCCCGCGCGCAAAGTCCGCTGGGGGAAATCCTAAGTGAAGCCGGAGAATAATTTTTTGTGAAAGCATCCCGCCCAATTCGGGCCCGGGACCGCTTTTGCCAAAATTCCAGGATTTCTTGGCCGTTTTCGCCAAAAACCCCCACGAGGCCTTTTCGAGGCCTTTGCCAAAACTACGGTACGAGGATGATCGAGTTTGTGGTGGCGCCGCTTTCCAGCGCCTGATGCGCTGCGGACGCCTCACCGAGACCGAAGCTCGCGCCGACTTCGATTTTCACCGCGCCCGCGAGCACGCCGGCGAAAAACTCATCCGCCATGGCCTGGCGTTCCACGGGATCGACCAGGAAGTGAAACAGGATCGGACGCCAGACGGCGTTGGATTTCGCGGCCAAACGGGACGGCGGGAAAGGCGCGACGGGGCCCGACGCCTGGCCGAAGTTCACGAGATGACCGCGCAGCGCGAGCACATCGAGCGAGGCTTCAAAGGTGTCCTTGCCCACGGAGTCGTAGACGATATCGACGCCGCGGCCTTTTGTGAGCGTCATCACCTCGGCCGCGACATCGGTTTCGGTGCGCAGGATCACATCGTCGCACCCGGCCGCGCGGGCGCGCGCGATCTTGTCCGCGCCGCCGACCACGCCGATGACACGCGCGCCGATGCGCCGCGCCATCTGGCAGAGGACCTGGCCCACGCCGCCGGCGGCGGCATAGACGAGGCAGGTGTCGCGCGCCGTGAGCGGGCGCAGCTTCGCGGTCAGCATGAGCGCGGTGAGGCCTTTGACCATGGAGGCCGCGAGGGTCCGGTCGTCGATGCCGTCCGGCGCCTTGATGAGGTGCGCGGCGTCGATCAGGCGGGTGTCGGCATAGGCGCCGTAGGTTTGCGTCACATAGGCGGCGCGGTCGCCGGCCTTGAAGCCGGTCACGCCTTCACCGACGGCTTCGATCACGCCGGCGGCTTCAACCCCGGGCACGCCCGGCAGCGCGAGGGTCTTGTAGAGGCCGCTGCGCACATAGATGTCGTGGAAATTGACGCCGACGGCGCCCTGACGAAGCCGGACCTGTCCCGGCCCGGGGTTTCCGAGCGCGACATCCTCGAGCTTAAGTTCGTCCGCTCCGCCGTACCGGCGGACCACAATCGCTTTCGGCAAAGGAGCTCCACATTCAGATCAGGTTCAAAAAGACCGGCGGCATGCCGTCCATGGCGAATTCTAGCTGATCGCCCGCCTTTAGGAACTGGCTTTGAACGATGGTGCCCGTCATGACGGGCTGGCCCGCGCGGATGGCTTTGCCGCGCTTTCCCAGGTACGCGGCCAGCCACACGACGGCTTCCAAGGGATCGCCGCCCATGGTTTCGGCAGTCGTCCCATGCTGGGTGGCCACGCCGTTCACTTTCAGCGTGCCGGTGCGGTTATTGAAATCGATGTCCGTCGGCCCGGCGGGGCCAATAACGATGCCGGCGTTCCAGCTGTTGTCGGAGGCGAGCGAACGCGCATCCATTTTATTCATGTCCGCGCCGCGATCCTCGACCAGTTCGTAGGCGCAGTGGAGCGAACGCAGGTTCCTGCGCACATCGGCAACGG
>JADZAK010000037.1 GCA_020852595.1 Rhodospirillaceae bacterium | reverse complement strand
GCGACCATCCGCACCCGCCCGCTTACAGCGCGCGGGTTTTGTGTTTTTGCACCGAAATTTTATCTGTGGCTTGCACGGCGCGCGTCACCGACCGCCGTTCTCGCGCGCGCTTTGATTCCATTGGAAAAAAGCAAAGCCTGAAAAAATCGCCTGCGGTTGATGCGGACGATGCGGACGCGCGGTTTTCGCTGGGCCTTCAGAGGGTTCGCCGCATGTCCTCATGCGGACCTGGATGCGGATGACATGCGGCTGAAAAAAAAGCCCGCGGACGATTTTTCATCCGCGGGCGTTTGTAGGAAGAGGCGAGTCTACTTCTTCACCGGCATCACCGTGCCGCCCGCGGCCTCGGCTTTCTTGATGCCTTCCATCGTCTTGGCGACTCGCAGTTCCACGATCTCCTTGTTGATCGCGTCCGCCTTCGCCTTGTCGAGCGGGTTGCCGTCGATCGTGGCTTTGCCCATCTTCACGCGCGCGTCGTAGTTGATGCTGTCCGGCTCGGCCGCGAGAAGTTCCGTGGAAATCGCGAAGTCGTCGTGCAGGGCTTCGCTGCCCTGCGAGCCTTTTTTGGCGTAACCCTTCTCCACGAGCATCGCGTGCACCGAGGCGTAGTCGTAGTATTCGGGAATCCAGGCCGCGAGCGCGCCGCCGCCGTTCACTTTCGCGGCGGCGGCCGCCATGCCTTTCTCGTTGCCGCCGCTGTCGCTGATGAAAAATATTTTCTTGAACCCGTTCACCTTGTAGCTGCGGGCGATGTCCGTCAGCAGCGCTTCATAGGTGGATTCCTCGAGGCTGACGGTCCCGGCCGAGAGCATGTGGCCGACACGCGGCTCGATCTGCATCTCGCGCGAGAACTTCACGACCGGCGCGCACAGGGCGTTGATCTTGCGCGCCAGGGCTTCGCAGTTCTTGGTCAGGATCCAGTTGTGCTTGCCCAGCTTGATCCAGGGGCCATTGGGTTCGATGCCGCCGGTGGCGATGATGACCGTGGTCTTGCCCGCCTTCATGGCGTCGCGCACGTCCATCCAGGTCATGTCTTCCATCCACACCGTGTCGTTCTTCGGCAGCGGATTGGCCGTGGCGATGCAGTTGTAGGCGTTCTTGGCGCAGTCGCCGCCGCCGGCCGATTTACCGTCGTCGGGTGTGCCTTGCGCGAAAGCCGCGGGCGCGGCGCCGAGCATCATTCCGGCCGCGAGAACGAGACGCACGATCTGTTTCATGGAACTCCCCTGGGTTCGGACTGGAGTGCGATTTAAATACAAAAACGCCCGCGGTTCCAAGGGAGCCGCGGGCGTTGTGCTGTGCGAAAGAAGGCTCTTTTAGGCTTTTTTGGCCCGGGCGTCCCATTCCGCCATGATGGCCGGGTCCGTCGGCTTGGTCGCCAGGGTCCCGGCGATGTAGGCGATGAAGCTGGCCGCCATCCCGAAGAAGATCGAATTGTCGGAATAGACGTCCTGCACGTAGGCCATGTGCCCGAAGGTCACGATGATGCCCGCGACGATGCTGGCGATGGTGCCCGGCAGGTTCGCCCGGCGCCACACCATGCCGCCGATCACAGGCACGAACAGGCCGGTGACGACGATGGCGCTGCCGATGGTGATGGCCGCGACGACGTCATTCAGCGCCGCCGCCATGGCGATCATCAGGATGCCGAAGCCGAGGATGTACCAGCGGCTGTCGCGCACCTCGTCGTGCGATTCGGCCCGCTGTTCGGCTTCCGACTTCAGGCCGCGGTGCCGCAGGCCGCGCACGATGTCCTGTTTCGCGACGGTGGCCGAGGCAATCAATGTGCCGCTCGACACCGACATGATCGCCGCCAGCGCCGCCGCCAGCACCAGTCCCGACAGGCCCGCCGGCAGAACGTTGTCGACCACCATGCCGTACACGGTGTTGCGGTTCACGTCGGGCGGCAGCAGCACCTTCGCCGCCATGCCGATGACCGCGCCGGCGATCGCGTAGAAGAAGCAGTACACGCCCGCCGCCGCGCCGGCCCACTTCGCGACCTTGTCGCTGCGCGCCGTGAAGATGCGCTGCCAGACGTCCTGGCCGATGACGATCGAGAGATTGTAGATGATCAGGTAGCTGAAGATGGTGCCCCAGCCGATTTCCGTGATGTCGAAGGCGCTTTCCGGAAGCTTCGCATGCAGGCCTTCCCAACCGCCGACCGCCACCATCGCGGCCGGCAGCAGGATGGCGAAGATCCCGATGGTCTTGATGATGAACTGCACGAAGTCGGTGAGGGTGATGGACCACATGCCGCCGAGGAAGGCGTAGAGCACGACGACACCGCCGCCGATCAGCACCGCCGGCAGCTTGTCCAAGCCGAACAGCACCTGGAAGATCGAGCCGTAGGCGATGGTCGAAGTCACCGAGATCATGAAGGCATAGCCGAGCATGACCAGCCCCGAGATCACCGCCGTGCCTTTGCCGTAGCGCAGTTCGAGCATCTGGCTCACGGTGTAGACTTTCAGGCGGCTCACCAGCGAAGCGATGGTGAGGCTCACCACCAGCACGCCGAAGCCCAGCGAGAAGGCGAGCCACATGCCCGAGATGCCGTGCTGATAGGCGAGACCGATCCCGCCGACGGTCGCGCCGCCGCCCATGACCAGCGCGCCCATGGTGCCGGCGTAGAGCACCGGTCCCAGCCGCCGTCCGGCCACGAGGAAATCGGATTCATTGGTGGCCCGGCGCTTGGAATACCAGCCGATGCCCACCATCACGGCCATGTAGATGGCGATGACGATCAAATTCAAAGTCATGTTGTCCCCCGACGAGTCCCCGAATTGTGCCGCGATGTGCGCGGTGCAATATGCCTAGACATATTGTCAGCGAAATTTCCGCAAGTCTCGCACTTTTGCCGCCGAAGTCCCCCTAAAACGCCGCGCAATAATTTCTAAAGACGACTTGAGCCCAAATCCCTGAAATGGCCTGGATATTCCTGAATTGACTAGACATACTGCGAATATGTCTATGGCCCGCGTTATTGATAGATGAAGTACAGCAAGAAGACGATTTCTGAATCGCTCCCGCGTTACCAGGAAATCCAAAATCATCTGAAGTCGCAGATCCTGTCGGGCGCCTGGGCGCCGGGCACGAAGGTGCCGTCCGAGCATGAACTCGCGGCGCAGTTCGACTGCGCGCGCATGACCGTCAGCAAGGCGATCGGTTCACTGGTCGAGAAGGGCCTGGTCGTGCGCCGCCGCCGCGCCGGCACCGTGGTCGCCGCGCCGCGCAGCCAGGAAACCGTTCTCGAGATTCACGACATCCAGGCCGAAGTGCAGGCCAGCGGACGCCGGTACCGCTTCGACATCCAGGCGCGTAAAGTCGGCAAGGCCACACGGGAGGAAGCCGACAGGCTCGGCGCGGAAATTGGGACCCCCGTGCTCACGATTTCCTGCGTGCACTGGGCCGACACGGTTCCTTATGCGCTGGAAGAGCGCATCATCAATCTCGAAGCCGTGCCGGAAGCGGCGGACGAGATGTTCCTCGAAGTCCCGCCGGGCAGCTGGCTGCTGGCGAAGATTCCCTGGAACGAGGCCGAGCACCGTATCTTTGCCGTCAGCGCCGATATCGCCACCGCGCGTATCCTGAAAATCCGCCGCAATGCGGCGTGCCTGTGCATCGAGCGCCGCACGCGCCGCGATGCCTACAATGTCACCTATGTGCGTCTGATTTATCCGGGCGATCAGCATGTGCTCGTCGCGCGTTTCCAAACGCACGGCAACGCCGGCCGGTAACCCACCGCGATACCTACGCCTTCAGAAGTTCATCGATGCGCGCCAGCAGCGCTTCGGGCGCGATGGGCTTTGTCTGAAAGGCGTCGCAGCCCGCGTTATAGGCTTCCTCGCGGTCGTCCGCGGTCAGGTTGGCCGTCAGCGCGAGGATCGGGATCGCGCGCGTCTTCGGATCGGACTTGAGGGTGCGCGTCGCGTCCCAGCCGTTCATCGACGGCAGGCCGAGATCCATGACGATGAGATCGGGCTGTTCCGACAACGTCAGCGCGACGCCCTCGAGGCCGTCCTTCGCGCGCACGACGCTGTGCCCAGCCGTCGCCAGGACGCGCTCGACCACCGAGGCCGTGAACGTGTCGTCTTCCACCACCAGAATTTTCGCCATGCGCGTTCCTTTAAAAAGCGCGGCAATAAGACCCTAGGCGTCTCTCCTTTTCAACCGCGCCCATGAAAAAAGAGGGCCGAAGCCCCCTTTTTCCGAACGCCGATTGTCGTGGGCTAGGCCGACGCCTGTGTGCTCAAGGCCTTGAAGAAGGGCATCTGGCGGATGCGTTTGCCCGTGGCCATGAAGACCGCGTTCGCCACCGCGGGCGCGACCGGCGGCAGCGCGGGTTCTCCGAGACCCGTCGGCGCGTATTCCGACTGGATGAAGTGCGTCTCGACTTCGGGGATGCCGGTGATGCGCATGATCGGATATTCGTCGAAGTTGCCTTCGCCGATGCGGCCCTTCTCGATGGACAGCTCCAAGTTCATCGTCGAGATGCCGTCGATCACCGCGCCCTCGGTCTGGTTGATCGAACTGCTCATATTGATGATCGGGCCGATGTCGCCGACCACGATCACCTTATGCACCGTGACCTTATTGTTCGCGTCCACGCTCACTTCGGCGGTTTCGGCAAAGTGGCCGGCGTGGCTGAAGTAGAACGCCATGCCGAGGCCGCGGCCCTTCGGCAGGCTGCGGCCCCAACCGGCCTTTTCCGCGGCCAGCTTGATCACGCCCGCGGCGCGGCCCGTGTTCAGCGCGCCGTCGTTGCCCGGCACCAGCCAGCGCGCTTCGCCCAGAAGCTCGAGCAGGAATTCCACATGATCGCGGCCCGCGGCCGCCGAGACTTCATGCAGGAACGATTGGAACGCGAAGGCGTTGGTGTTCGAACGCGGCGCGCGCCAGGCGCCGGTCGGCGTCATCAGCGGCAGCATGGTTTGCGTCAGAACGGCGTCGGTCATCATCGGGAAGGGGAACTCTTCCTTCGGGATGTTGCCGCCGGTGACGGGGGCCTTGCCGTCCGCGGTGAAGGTGATGAAGTGATCCGACAGAGCGACCATCTTGCCGTTCGCGTCGAGGCCCGCCTTGAACGAATGGAACCCGCCCGGACGGAAGAAGTCGTGCGCCATGTCGTCTTCGCGGGTCCAGGTCAGCTTCACCGGAATGCCGCCCGCCTGCTTCGAAATGGCGATGGCTTCGGCGGCATAGTCATTGACCAGGCGGCGGCCGAACCCGCCGCCGGCGCGGATTTGATGCACCGTGACCTTGTTCTCGGCGAGGCCGAGCATCTTCGCGGTCGAGGACAGGATGCGTTCCGGCGTCTGCGTGCCGGCCCAGATTTCCGCGCTGTCGCCCTTGAAGTGGGCCGTGCAGTTCATCGGCTCCATCGTCGCATGCGCGACGAACGGATAGCTGTAGAAGGCTTCCACCTTCTTCACCGCGCCCTTGTAGGCGCCGTCGAAGTCGCCGGTCTTGACGATCTCCTCGTTGCCGTTCCGGCCGGCGAGGTCCTTCGCCTTGGCCACGGTGGCCGACCAGCTGTCTTTCGAGGCGTCGCTTTCGTCCCACTTCACCTGCAGCGCGGACTTGGCGCGGAACGCGGCCCATGTGGAATCGGCGAGGATCGCCACGCCCGGCATCAGCTCGGCGACGAGGCCGTTGCCTTCGAGCACGAACGCGTCCTTCACGCCCGGCAGCTTCTTGATCGCGTCGAGGTTCGCGCTTGCCACCTTGCCGCCCACGGCGGGGCACTTGGTGTAGGTCGCGTAAACCATGCCGGGGATCTTGAGGTCGATGCCGTACAGCGGCTTGCCGGTGACGATGCCGGCGTTGTCGACGCCGCCGAAGCTCCTGCCGATCAGCTTGTATTGATCGCGCGTCTTCAGTTTCAGCGCCTTCACATCCGGGACCGGCTGCGCGGCGGCTTTGATCGCGAGATCGCCGTAGCCGATCTTGCGGCCGCTGGCCTGATGGATGACTTCGCTGTCGGCCGTGGTCAGTTCGCTCACCGGCACGCGCAGGTCCTTGGCGGCGGCCGAGACGAGCATCGCGCGCGCCGCGGCGCCCGCCTGGCGCAGCTGATCCCAGCTTTGCGGGATCGAACGCGAGCCGCCGGCGCTCTGGCGTCCGTAGACGGCCGGATTGATGGGCGCCTGCTCGATATCGACGTCGGTCCACGCGGCGTCGAGTTCCTCGGCGATGATCAGCGGGAAGGCGGTCTTGATGCCTTGGCCGATTTCCGGGCTCTTCGAATAGATCAGGATGCGGCCCGACGGCGCGACGCGCAGGAAGGCGTTGGGCACGAATTCGCCCTTCACCGGCGGGGCGGCGGCCATCGCTTTGCCGGCGCCGCCGATCTGGAACGCGAGCACGAGGCCCGCGCCGCCGGCGACGCCGATTTTGAGGATGGAGCGGCGTGAGAGTTGCGTGCGCTCGGGCATCGGCAGCGCGCCGATCTCGCGCATCACGTCGGTGAAATAGGCGTCGGCGGAAATGAAGGGGGCGTTCATGCGACACCTCCCTTCGCGATCGATTCCGACGCGGCGTTGATCGCCTGCTTGATGCGGATGTAGGTGCCGCAGCGGCACAGGTTGCCGAACATGGCGGTGTTGATCTGCTCGTCCGTCGGCTTCGGGTTTTTACGCAAGAGCGCCGTCGCGGTCATGATCTGTCCCGCCTGGCAGTAGCCGCACTGGGCGACATCGAGATCGATCCAGGCCTTCTGCACGGCGGTCAGCGTGCCGTCGTCTTTCGCGAGGCCTTCGATGGTCGTGATCCGCTGGCCGGCGGCCGCGCTGATCGGCGTCGAGCAGGAGCGCATCGGCACGTTGTTGATGTGCACGGTACAGGCGCCGCACTGGCCCACGCCGCAGCCGTATTTGGTGCCCACCAGGTCAAGCGTGTCGCGCAGAACCCACAGGAGCGGGGTTGAAGGGTCGCTATCGTCGACCTCAACGGCTCTGCCATTTACCGTAAGCGTGATCATGGACCCTCCGGCGATCGATGTTGGAAGGGCAAATGTCTCGCGACTAGGGGGTTTTGGGCAAGCGCTTTACGCGGCGGAATCTGCCGTTTTCGGTAACATTTATTGGCGAAATCACGCCGCCAGGCTATTTCGCGAAAAGCTTGGACCGATCATTGAACGCCTTGAATTCCAGGGCGTTCCCGGACGGGTCCTGAAAGAACATGGTGGCCTGCTCGCCGACCTGGCCCTTGAAGCGGATGTACGGCTCGATGCCGAACTTCACGCCATGGGCCCGGAGACGCTCCGCGAGGGCTTCCCATTTCGCCATGGAGAGCACGACCCCAAAGTGCGGCACCGGCACGTTATGGCCGTCCACCGGATTGGTGGCCCCATTTTTTGGACGCGGGGCCAGGTGGGTCACGATCTGGTGGCCGAACAGGTCGAAGTCGATCCAGGCCTCGGAGCTGCGCCCTTCCGGCAGGCCAAGCACGCCGCCGTAAAACTTGCGGGCTTCCGCCAGGTCGTCGACGGGGAAAGCGAGGTGGAAGGGGTCCAGTTCCTGGGTCATGAGTCTCTTATAGCTCCCCCGCGCGTGAAGGCCAATGTCGCTTGTCCCGCCCCGGTTGCGCCACCCGCAAAGCGCGGAACAATCTCGCTTTTCTCGCGTTGTGCCGGCCGGTCAGGCGGAAAAAACCGTCCTCAATGCGAAGCCTATCTCCAGCGTGGTTCTATGTCACGGCGGCCGCCATCGGCGTGGCGGCCACGGGGCCGTTTGTGGACCTGGACGGGGCCCTGGTGTTCGATCCCGACCTCAGGATCGGCGACATCCTCGTCTACTATGCCTTCTTCGGCCTCTCGTCGCAGATCCTCAATATCGATCTTATCCGCATCGACCGGCTGATGATCCTGCCGCTGGTGGTTGTGATTCACGTCAGCGTGCTCATCACGCGCCGCGAGGCGGTGGTGCGCGACGGTATTGTTCTCGGTGCGGCGATGGCCGCGCGTGCGCGCCGGCGTTTATCAGGATCTTCTCTTCAAGCCCTGCTGACAGGCCCGCAACGCGCCCGCTACACTCCGCTCCTTGGTCATCACGAGGGGCGGGATATGGCGAACGTTGCTTTCATCGGTCTTGGCGTC